>DQLG01000849.1 GCA_015660315.1 Candidatus Latescibacterota bacterium | reverse complement strand
GCAGCAGGGTTTGATACGCTAGTTACCGATTACGAACTCGACGACAGTGTTTTTGCCAATCCCGAACGCGGATTTTATATCTATACCGATTTGCACCAACTCGATCCCGATATTGGCCGTCGACGCGAAGAGGGGCATACGTTGATCTGGGGACGGATCAATATGGAAGATTATCGCGATATTGCGTTTTTGCCCGAGTCATTTCTCGCCGCGATAGAAAATGGTTTTGTCATTGCCCGGGATCAGGGCATGAAAGTTATCGTGCGCGGTTCTTACGGGTTTAAAGGACCAGACGGTGATTATACCTCGTATCAGGATCCAGCAAAAGACCATATCAAAAAACACATCGAACAACTGGCGCCGATCTTTGCCGCCAACGCCGATGTCATCGCCCTCTTTGAAGCGGGTTTTATCGGCCCGTGGGGGGAGTGGCATACGACGAAAATTGCGGAAGATTACGACCAGGGTCGGGAGATGCTTTTTCACATTCTCGACCATACGCCAACCGACCGCCTGGTGCTGGTGCGCTATCCCTATTTGAAACAGCAGATTTTCAAAGAGGCTGGCGGTTTTGCTATGGTCGATGCGGGCAATGCCCATAGCGGCGAGCGCGTCGCCCGCGTCGGGCATCACAACGACTGTTTTCTCGCCTCGTCGACCGATTTTGGCACCTATGAGCGCGGCGAAATGACCAGAGCGGAGGAAGTGGCGTATCTAGCGGGTGAAACGCTCTACACCGCTTTTGGTGGGGAGACCTGTCAGATGCATGAGCTTAACGATTGTCGGCGGGCGCTGAGCGAGTTGGCAACGCTCAAAGGCAGCTATCTAAATAGCGGTTATCATCCCGAGGTGCTCGATAAATGGGTCGCGCAGGGGTGTTTCGATGAGGTGAGCCAGCGTCTTGGCGCGCGTTTCGTTTTGACCGAGAGCCGGATTGTGGCTATGGGCGGTCACACTGGGCAACTTGCAGTCGCGGTCGAGTTGGAGAATTGGGGGTTTGCAGCGCTTTATAACGCGCGGGATGTGGAGATCGTGTTAGAAAATGAGGCAAGCGGCGCAGTGCTGGCTTTTGCGGTTGATGCCGATCCGCGTCAGTGGAAGCCGGGGCAAGCGCAGGTGGTTAATACTACATTGGTGCTGCCCGAGGATTTGGCGCCGGGTGTGTATACGGCGCATTTGCACTTACCTGATCCAAGCCCGAGGCTGCGCGATGATCCGCGCTATGCGGTTCGGGTCGCCAATTCAGGGGTTTGGGACGGGGAGCGCGGTTATAATAAACTGGCCAGTGGTATTGTCGTTGGAGAGGATGGGGAAGGGAAGACCGCAGGGGATTGAATAAGCTGGGGAGCAGGCGAAAACGCGGAACGAGCTGATATAATCAGTTTAGGTCGCTAAATAGAAGCGATAATCGGTTTTGTTATTTTTGCGTGGTAATATACGCCGTCATCGATTTTAATCCCTCGTTGTTGTTCGATCGATCAGTCGATTGGTCTGAGATATTGTAGGGCCTGCCGGAAGGTTTACGAGAGGCCGTATGAGCGTATTATTCGACCGATGACGTTGTGAGAACGAAGAAGGTCGGGCTGCATTTTTTTGCGACGAGGTTCACCGCGTGTAGCGCAATTTTTATACGGCCAGCGTTTCCACTACCACCTCGTCCGGATAACCGGGCCACAAGTGCAGTGTTTTTTCCATCGGCGAAAAAATCACCGCGAAATCTGTGTGCAGGTCGTCTTCGCCGCGCTGGCAGATGGGGCCGGTCACTGCTCTATTGCAAAGAATCTGGTCGGGTCCTACATCGGCTGCGAGCAATGCGCGTGCGGTGGCAAGACGGCGCTGGCCGTTGTTGTGGATTGATTGGTGCTGTGCGGGGTTTTGCCCGGCGAAATCGGGGTCGAGAATGTGGTTGGTGTGGGCTAATGGGATATTCTCAGGATCGAGTACGACCATGCCCGCACTAGTTTTTTCTATCAGTGTCAAATGGCCCTGCGCATCGCCGAGCATCAGGCTAAAACCATAGGCGTTGAGCTGTAGCGCACGGATATGGACGATGGCTTCTTCGACATTGGCGCAAGCGGGCAGGATTGTATGCAGTGCGGTGAGCGAGAACAGGCCTTTGCCGCGCAATGGGCCGGGAATGCCGGTCATGCCGATGCTCAGACCGCACTCGTTGATGCCGGCGATGGTCCAGAGGGTGCCGGCGAAATGGAAATGCCGGTGCGCATAGCCGTGATCGGGCCGGGTCGTTTCAAGAATATTCATACCGAGATCCTCGTGGCCGATGTCGTCGGTTTTGCCTAGCAATGGGCGGCCTTGTGCATCGCGCGCGCCAACGACCGTACACTGGGGTAGGTGGCTGCCGAGCCGGTGGTAGAAGGTCAAGGCGGAGTAGGTTTCTTCATCGAGCCCGAGACCGGCAGCTAAGCCCATGCATTCTTCGACGCTTTGCGGGTAGAGTTTCTCTTCTTCTATACGCCAGATCCCCATTTGAGGTCGGATCTTTTCGAGCAATATACCGCGCGAGGTGGCCTGGTAGCGCTGTTGCAATTCATGCAAGCGCCGGTCGATCCAGGGTAAGGCGAGGTTGCGCACGGCTTCGCCTTGTTGTTGGCCGCGTTGGCGGGCAGGGCCGTGTGTTTCGATGCGCAGCATGCTTAGCCCAATTGTGTTGCGCGGCCGGAGGTATCGCGGTAGCGGTCGAGTTGCTCTTGGTCTAGCTCGACGCCAAGCCCCGGCCCCTCGGGGACACGGGCTACCGCGGGGCCGAGGGCGAGCGGCTCGGTCAGCAGGTCGGCTTGGTGGTAGAGGGGGCCGAGAAAATCGCCGGGATAACGCTCGCTGTCGATGGCCGGTTCGGCGATGCCGATATGCAGCATGGCGGCGGTGGCAATGCCCAATTCGAGATTGGATCCCATCGAACAGACGATGCCAGCTGCTTGCGCCAGGTGGGCGATTTCGCGGGTGGCAGCGATGCCGGCGTGTTTGCCGGGGTAGACGCTGAGAATGTCGGCGGCGCCAATCGTGGTGAGGTGGTGGGCCTCTTGCAGAGTGAAGACGCTTTCGTCGGCCATAATGGGCACGCGGGTATCGGCGCGCAGGCGGACTAGGTCTTGCGGGTCGGTGACGGGTACCGGCTGTTCGGCGAAACACAGATTGCAATCTGCGAGTTCGGCCAGGCACCGACGGGCAGTGGCCAGGTCCCAGCCCTGGTTGGCGTCGATGCCGATGGGGATATCCGGGCCGGCGGCTTGGCGTACGGCCCGGACGCGGGCGATGTCTTGTGTGGGGTTTAGGCCGACTTTGACCTTGAGGTTTTTGGCGCCCTCTGCGAGAAAGCGCTCGGCGAGGGCAACGGCTTGCGGCACGGGGAAGGCGCCGACGACCATTTTCATCGGCAGCTCTTTGCGGACCTTGCCGCCGAGCAACTGGTAGACCGGTTTGTTGACGGCTTTGCCCGTCAGGTCCCATAGTGCCATTTCGACTGCGGCCTTGGCGAAGGGGTTAAAGCGGATGGTGCCGTCGACCTTTTTGCGCAGGTGGGTGAGGGCGGTGGGGTCTTCGCCGATGAGTGCGGGGCCGATCAGCCCTTCGATGGCAGCGACACAGCCGGGGCTGGTTTCGCCGCTCCAACGCGGTGAGAGGGTCGCTTCGCCTAGCCCGATATGCTCGCTGTCGGTGTGGATGCGAATAATCACATAGGGTGAGACGACGTGTTCGCCACCGGCGGTTTTGGTGGTCAGGCCTTCTTTGAGCGGGACTTCGACCGGGCATGTTTCAACTCGGGTAATTTTCATTATTAGTAACGGCTGGCGGCGCTGGTTTTGGGACACCAGCGGGCGGTGAAGAGGTAGTTCATAAGAATGTCCTGGGCTTCAGGGGTGTTGATGCGTTTGAGGGTTTGTGCCGCTTTGGCGCTGACGTAGCGATTGTCGCTGTTGAGAGCGGTAACAAGGTGGGTGGTGGCCGGTGCGGCCTGTGGTCCGAGACGCAAGAGGGCCAAGGCGGCATTGCGGCGGACCCATTCGTCGTTGTCGGTCAGGTTGGGTGCCAGGGCGGTAGCGGTTGCGGGGATGTTGGTGATAATGCCGAGCGCATCGATGGCGTTGCGACGCACGGCATCTGAACGATCGGTGAGTAGGTTGATAAGAGCGGAGGAAGCTGCTGTGGCTTGACGGCCGAGATCGCCGAGGGCGTCGGCGGCCTGGGCGCGCAGGGATGTGTCGCTATCGCCGCAGGCTTCGATTAGGGCGGGCACAGCCGCTTTGCCGATGGCGTTGAGGGCGTAGCCGGCGTTCATGCGCACGGTATCGGTCTCGTCGGCGAGCAGTTCGATTAGGGCGGGTATGGCGCGCTCGTCGAGACGATAGGCCGCTTGCAGTGCGGTGGCTTCGCGTGCTTCGCGCAGGGCTGCGATATCGCCGCCATTGGCCAATGGGCTAGTGTTGCCCCGGTGCCAATCCCACATGCTCTGCCATAGGGGTTGCCGCAAGTCATTATCTTGCGGCCAAGCATCGCCCGCCGTATCCCAACTCGGGCCGTCGGGCTCTGCGAGGCGGGTGAAGAGAAACTTCACCATATAGCGGCGATCCTGACTCAGATTGGGCATGGCGCGGTGCCAGAGGTCGTAATGGACTAGGACCACTGTGCCGGCCGATCCGGTGAGCGGGACCTCGCCGGGCAGATCATCGCTGGGTTTGCTATTGTGGTACTGGCTGCCGGGTATAATGCCGGTCGGGCCTAGCTCGACCGGCGTGTCCTGCGGATAGTAGAAGGCCATGGCCCAGCGGACGCGGTGATGGCGTTTGGACCAGGAGTCCTTGTGCATGTTCTGACCTTCGCTGCCGGCGGGGTTGAAATGGCAGTGGCGGTGAGGGTGCAGATAGTAGTTCGGGCCGAGGATACTCTGTAGGGCGCCGTGTATTGTGGGTTCATCTAATATCTGTTGTATCGAAGGGATGCGCGGCAGCACATTATTTCCAGGATTACCTTCGCTTTCGAAGACCTTTTCGATGCGCTGATAGGTCTCGCGGTGAAACTCGGCCGGCAGGTCGGTTTGCAGAGTGATATAGCCGTTTCTGATAAACTCCTGCATCTTGGCGTCGTTGAGCAGACGGGGTGTTTTGTGCATGGTCAATCTCCGTTTCAATCGGCGCGGAAGACGCCTTCTTTTATCGTGCGGTCGTAGATCTTGGCAAACTCGCTCGAGCCATCGTCTTCCCAGATTTCGGCGCGGAAGCCGCGGTCGACGCCCTCCTGGTGGCCGGTGATGCGGGTGGGGGAAATATAAGAAGGGCCGTAGTAGGTGTGGCCACCAGGCATGTGTAGGGTGCCGACGTGCGGCGGTTTTTCGACGATGGTCTGTGCGGCTAGGCGGGCGAGCGCGTCTTCGTCGACCTCAAAGCCGAGGCCGGGGCCGTTGGGCACGGGCGAGGCGCCGTCTACGACAGGGATGGTCGCGGTAGTGTAGTCTTCGGCGTATTGGTCGTCGAGGTTGATCGAATGCGCGGTGTGCGTCGGTAGTACCGAGGCCATATGCATGGCCATCGCTTTGCCGAGCGTGCCGCCTTCAAATTGCAGCAGGACTTGGATATTGGCCTTGCCGCAAGCCCAGCCGGCGGCCATCGTGTCTTCGAGCGAGCCGCCGATCATATACATGTCGGCGAGTCCGTAGATAATTTCCTGGATGCCGCCGAGCGGTGTGCCGTGCATGATCAGCGGCAGGTCGGTCTGGCGGCGCAGGCGCTGCCAGCCGTCGATGTCTTTTTTATCCAGGGGATCTTCGATATAGCCGACGATCGGATGGTTTTTTTCCAGCTCTTTGATGATCGGCAAGGCCGAACCGAGGCTGCGGTTGTGATTGAAGTCGTAGTGGATGCGGAAGCTCTCCGGGGCGACTTCTGCAGCTAAGCGGGTTTGCTCGAAGACGTCGTGGTAGCTGCTGGTGTGGATCTTGAAGACGCGATAGCCTTCGTTGGCGGCGCGTTGTATCTCTTCGCGGAATATTTCGGGTGAGCAGGGTCGGGTCCAGGCGGCGACGGGGATGGCGTCGCGCTTTTTCTGGCCGAGCAGTTTGTGCACCGGCAGGTCGAGGGCCTTGCCCATCGCGTCGTAGAGCGCGCAAAGCAGGCCGGTGCCGCCTATGTTGCGGTTGTCGTTGATAAAGTCAAAGGGGCTTTTGCCGATGAGATGGGCCAGATCGTCGCGCGAGGGGTTTGCCCAAGGGCGCATGCGCACGTCGCCATAGCCGGTAATGCCGGCGTCGGTATGCACTTTGTAGACGACGCGGAAGTCTATGCCGTAAAGATCGACCCGGCGGGTGGCATAGCGGGTGGCGAGTTTGGGGGCGATGGGGATGATTTCAATGTCAGTGATTTTCACTTTGCGTCTCCTTATAATTCAAGCGCCGGTATTTCGAGGAATTCGCCGCCGCGTTGCGCCGATTCCTGTGCTATCAGACAGGCCTGGGCGGTGGCGAGCACATCGCGAGTGGGGATGAAGAGTTCCTCGCCGCGTTCGATGGCGTCGATCATATCGGCGACGAAGGTTTTGCCGGTGCCGGCGGGCATTTCGGGTTGGTAAGCGCCGCGTTTATTCGAGACGATCAGCAGATCGTCCTGCGCGTAGGCGCGCAGATGCGCCGAGCCTTTGGTACCCATAACGATAAAGCG
>DQLG01000843.1 GCA_015660315.1 Candidatus Latescibacterota bacterium | reverse complement strand
TCCGGCCATTGGCCCGGCGTCAAACCGTCCTCGGGAAAATCCTGGCAGTGGCTGCCGGGCACTAGGCAGAAGTTGGCGCGGTTGTGCGCGGGGATGTCGGTGAGGAAATGCTGGACCTTGAAATTGAGCGGGCGGCTACCCGGCTCGACGCGGAAGTCGCGCAGTGCGGGGCCTGCATCGGTGTGCCATTTCAACAGCATCTCGTCGCCGGGATAGCGGACGTATATCACCGTGCCCATGACTTGCAGATAGGGGCCTAATAAGTCGGTGATCACGCCGAAGCTACTCGGATGATCGAGCAGCGAATCGAAGGCCGGTGATCGCTCGACTGTTTGCGTTATGCCTAGGACGGCTTCTTGGTGGACTTCGGGATGGGCTTCGCGGTACTGGGCGGTCACCTCGTTGGCGGCTGCAAGATAGCTCTCGACCTCGTCGCGGTTCAACGCATTTTTGAGCAGGATATAGCCCTGCTCGACCCAGTCGCGTCTCATGTCGTCGGTTAATCGTTGCATTGTAATCTCGGTTCGCGTGGGATTGCGTTGGCGCTGGCTCAAGTAAGCGTGTGGGCTGGTGTATGTCAATGCAGATTGCGTAATGGGCATAAAAAACAGGCGCCCATTATTCAGGACGCCTGCTTTTTATCTTGTTGTTCTGTGTTGGTACTGCCGTGTGGCACTTAAGCCTCGGCGTCTATTTGCTGATAATAGATCGACAGAATATCGGCGACTTCCGGTCGGGTGAGTTCCGGCGGCAACGCCTCGCGCTTGCCCAATATCTCGCGGACCTTGGTGCCGGAGAGGAAGAGATAGTCTTCGTCCTCGCGCGGGCCGTCGCCCGTTTTCATGTCGGCCGCAACGCTCTTGGTGTCAGTCAAGTTCATATAGCCGGAGAGGGGGGTGAGTGCGTTGGCACCGTGGGGATTGAACATTAAGCTCTCTTTAAAGTAAAGCGGTTTGATTTTACCTGAATTAAAGCGGAATCACTTCGCAGATGCGCGCCGTTGTCTGGTCTTCGCAATACCAGAGGTGTCCGTCGATAATGGTCATGCCGTGGCTCTGTGGCGCGTCTTGTGGCAGGACCAGGATTTCGAGGCAGGCGCCGGTTTGTACGTCGTAGCGATAGGCGGTGTGCAAGGTCGAGTCGTTGCACCAGATTTGCGTCTTGGCCTGGTCGGCCCAGGCTAAACCATGGGGCCTGTTGCCGAAGGCGATGGGAAACCACGAGCAGGCGGACACGGTGGTGCCGGTGTGGGTCTCGGCGAGCTGCATTTTAAAGATGGCCTTGCCCGGCGGCGAGGCGGCCCAGAGGCTTTCGCCATCCCATTCGAGGCCGTGGTAGCCGGTGTGCGTGCCGTTTATTAGGTCTTGTGCGAAGTCGACGATGCCGGTGCCGATGCCGCGCACGTCGACCTCGACGGCTTCTTCACCGCGCACTTGCGTGATGGCCAGGTTATACGTGCTGGCCATAAAGATGGTATCCTGCCCGCCGAAGTCGGTGGTGACCACGCCGCTGGGTTTGCCCGAGTTCGCCTTAAAGACGCTTTCTTCGGGATTATTGCGCGGGTCGCTGACGGTGATCAGGTCGCCGTCAGCCTGGTCGACGATATAGAGCTTGTCGCTGGTCGGGTCGTAGTGCAGGCCATTGGGCCGGCACTCTTCCTTCTGCACCTCATAGCGAATCTCGATGCGGGACTGCGTTATTTTGGCGTTTGAATAGAACATTGTGGCCTTAGTGGACCGGGATGCCGGCGTCGGCGAGGATCTGGTGCACATTGGCGGCGGCGCGCGGGTATTTCTCGTTGGGCAAGTGTTCCAAGAGCATATAATCATTGGGATGCGCGTCCTGCCAGAGCTTGAGCGCGAGTGCCATATCGAGCTCGCCGTCGCCGGGGATTTCTTCGTCGATATGCAGCACCAAGCCGGGCGAGAGTTTGATGTCTTTGACGTGGCCGACGACCGAGATCGGATTCATAATGTCGAAGATATGCTGCAGGCGCTCGGTATTGTTGTAGACCTGGTCGAGGTTTTGGAAGTGGTTAACAAAATCCATGACCACGGTCACGCGTTTGGAGCCGACGGCTTGCAGGATATCGCGATTGGCCTCGGGTGAACCCATGATGGTCAGGGCGTGCGTCTCGATGACGATCGTCACGTCTTCAGCTTCGGCCTTGGCGGCGACGCGTTTGAGGGTTTCGACGAGTTGGTTCCGGGCCTCAGAGGTGCGGTTTTCTCGGGCCGGGCAGTAGGAGCCTTGGGGGTTGAGGCTACCAGTGCGGATCAGGCAGGTGAAGGCGCCGAGGTCGCGGGCGACTTCAATGCCGCGCTCGATTTTGCCGACGACCCGGTCGCGCACGGCCTGGTCGGGGTCAAAGAGGCATTCGGAAAAACCAATGCCGAATTGCGGCAGGTCCATGCCGGCGGCGGCGATGGTGTCGCGCACTGTATGGCATTCTTCGGTGGTGACATCGGCGAGCATGTCACCGGCGGCGTGGAAAGCGGTGCCGGTGAGTTTGAGCTCTTTGATGGCTTCTAAATGGTCATTTTTGATGTCGCGAAAATCCGGGGGCAGCATGCCGACGACGCCGAGTCGCATGGGGTAGGCTCCTTGTTTTGGGGCAATTTGCAGGAACTTATGAAGATAATATATAATGATGTAGCGGCAAGGGGGGTGTCTTGCCGAATGTGGGGTGGTGGGCTACTATTGATGGGCTGTATTATGGTGGGGTTGGGGAGTGCGTTTCACGCTGCGGTTCGGGGGCTGTCTGCGGACAAAGCTAAGGCGGGCCTAGCTAGCTTTTGGCGGGGTGGCAGAGCCACCTTAGTGGGTAGCGGGAGTGGGGCGATATAGTTCAAGCGACGGCCTGCAAATGGCTTTGCTCTGCGAGAGCGATTCGACTTTTCGCTCTGCTGGTGGGTGGGAGTTATAATTGTCTGAATACCTTGTAAACATTCTTTTAACTGAGCTCCGGTTTGGGGGTTTTCCCAGGAGCGGATGGCAAGTCTCTTATTTTACAGGATTATAAAATAAGAGCCTTGCCTCGGAGCGGACCAGAGAAGGTCGGCGAGAATTAGCGACGGAAAAAGCCCCAAGCCGGACCGTCCTCAGGGGACCATCACTACGACCACTCAATAAAACAAACATGAACATAATCACACCATTTATTACCAGCCTGATCTCAGGACTCTACACCTCGCTCTGGGGTGCCTTCAAAGACTCTCCCTACGAGGGCTTCAAACCGCAGACCTTTCCGCGCAGCGTCTACTTTCATATCGCGATCTTTTTGCCGCTGTATTTCGTGCCTTATTTCCGCGTCAAGTTTCAATACCTTGGACTGGTCCAGATCTTTTTCCTGGTTATGGGAATAGAGCGCTTTTTGGCTGAGATCTACAAGGGTTTCTTCCGCACTGAAGACCAGCAAAAATACTTCGTGCCCTCGCGGATCACCTTCTTCGGCCGCCACGTCGAAAGCGACTTGTTGCGCTATGCGGTGGGCACGGTGATTGTCGCGATCGTCTTCGCCTTTTTGCTGGTCGAGTTGCCGATGATGAGTTTTTGGGCTTATCTGGTGACGGCCTATGGCACTGGGTGTATTGTCGCGCTGGGTGGGGCTTATAAAGACGCGCCCTTCGAGGGTTTTCAGCCGCTTAAGTTTCAACGTTCGGGGGTGGTGCTCGCGGTGTTAAGCCCGCTATTCTACTTTCTCGGCGATCCGGAGCATCCGGTCGCGCTGGGTTTTCTGATCTATATGAACGGCGGCTTGGAGCGTTTTTCGGTCGAATATTACAAGACCTATATCCAACGCAATATGTCGGGCAAGTTCCAACCCGGTTTGCCGCGGATTCAGCAGATGCTGGATACCCGCGAGAAATTCCACTATCTGGCGCTGGTGATTATCGCCGGCTTAGCCGTACTTTACGCCTATGAACTCGGCGCACTATGACGCGGTCGTAGTCGGCTCCGGCTTTGGCGGTTCGCTGGTTGCCCGCGCGTTGGTACGCGCGGGTTTCAAGACGGCGTTGCTGGAGCGCGGCCAATGGGCCCGACGCGACGACGGGGATTGGGATCAATCCGAAATCCTGCTTAAACAGCGCTATCGGGGCACCTCGCCGCTGCTGATTAAACAGTATGGCAGCCGTGATTTTCAGCGGGTGTATGCCAATGAAGTTGTCGGTGGCAACTCCGTTTTTTATGGCGGGGCCTCGCTCAGGTTGCGGCCAGCGGATTTTGCCCGCTGGCCTTTTGCTTATGGCGACTTAGCACCCTATTACACGCAGGCCGAACAGCTTATGGGGGTGCATGGTGAGGCGGGGGCGGATCCGCACGAGCCGCCCGGCGTAGCGGCGTATCCGCACAAGGCCATCGAGTTGAGTGCGCCGGCCCGGCGCATCTACGAGACGGGTCAAGCCTTGGGTTTGCAGCCTTTCAAGATTCCGCTGGCGATTAATTTTTCGGACGCGACTAGGCCGCTTTGTTTGCGCTGTATTACCTGCGACGGCTTTCCCTGCAAGGTGGAGGCCAAAAATGATATGGCCTCGACTGTGTTGGCTGAGGCTCAGGCGGCGGGTTTGCAGATTATTGTCGGTGCGGTAGCCCAGCGCCTGTTGCAACAGAGCGGGCGTGTTGAGGGGGTCGAATATATCGACAGCGAGTCGCGGCAGTCCTACTCGCTTAGGGCTGATCGAGTGGTATTGGCGGCCGGTGCGCTCGGCAGTCCGGCGCTGATGCAGCGCTCGGGTTATGATCATCCGTTGATTGGCCGTTTTCTCATGCGCCATTGTAATGGCGTGGTCAATAATATCTTCCCTTTTCGCACCAATCCCGAACAGGTCTTTCACAAGCAAGTTTGTTTTACCGATTTTTATGAGGATCTGCGCTCGGAGTTGGGCACGGCGGTGGGTGTCGTGCAGGATATCTACTCTCCGGCGCCGCCGGTTATCCGCCACCACACGCCTTGGGGTTTGCAGACTATGGCGGGGCTTTTGGCGGGCAATATGCAGAATCTGCTGTGCGTTGCCGAGGACGAGCCGCGCGCGGAGAATCGAGTGACTTTGGCAGGCGAGTCGGATGCTTTCGGCATGGAGTTGGTGCAGGTGGAGCACGAATATAGCGAGAATGATTGCCGACGCAGGGATTATCTGATGGCCAAGGCGGGTAAAGTATTGCGCAAGTCGGGCGGTTTGTTCCGCTACCGTCATTTGATCGATTCGTTTTCGCATGCGGTGGGTACGCTGCGTTCTGCTCATACGCCGGAGGAGGGTGTTTTGGATGCGGATTGTCGATATTGGGGCGCGGAGAATCTCTATGTGGCCGACGGTAGTTTTATGCCGACTTCCGGTGGGGTGAATCCGAGTTTGACCATTGCGGCCAACGCCTTGCGGGTGGCCAAGCGAATTGTGGCGACGCGATGAAAAATATTTGTCTGGTGGGCTGTGGATCCATTGGCCGACTGCACGCGAAGAATTTGGCCGATAAGGCCGAGTTGTGTTTCTATAGCCGTACGCGGGCGAGCGCTGAGGCTTTCAGCGGCGCGTTTGGCGGTGGCCGGGTTTTCGCTAGTTATGCAGAAGTGCTCGACAGCGCAGTGGACGCGGTGCTGATCAGTACGCCGCCAGAGGCGCACCGGATGCAGGTGATTGAGGCGATAGCAGCGGGTAAGGGGGTGTTGGTAGAAAAACCCTTGTGTGCAACGGCGGAGGATCTGGCGGCGATTGGTGCGGTGGCGGCGGCGCATCCGGATGTGCTATTGATGGTGGCGGAGAATTATTATTACAAGCCCGCGCTGAAATTGATTAAGTCGGTTTTGCAGCAGGATCTTATCGGCGAAGTGCGCCAGGCGACGATTGGCAAGCGTTTTACGCAGCCTTCGTCGGGGTGGAAGAGCGGTTATGGGGCGTTGTTGGAAGGTGGGATCCACTTTGTGGCGTTTGGCGCGGATCTTTTTGACGGCGAATTGCGACGGGTGTCGGCGGAGTTTCCCGGCGCGGTAGCGG
>DQLG01000669.1 GCA_015660315.1 Candidatus Latescibacterota bacterium | reverse complement strand
TGTGCCCAAGCTAAAGGCATAGCCCATTCCGCTCCGGCCAACGTCGGGTCCGTGCCGCGCTCTAGTAGTGGCGCCACCAACTCTTATCTGCTGCGCCCGCGCCGCAAGCTCCAGCGGCGTCGAGCGAGATTCCTCGTCAATCGCGTCGATATCTGCGCCGTGTAGTAGCAGCAACTGTGCCTTCTCAAGCTGACTGTCATAAGCCACTTTGTGCAATATCCTCGTGCGGTGTCAGTTCATATGATTGAGGTTGGCGCCCTTTTCCAAATATAGTTATCGTCACCGAAGAAGACTCGGACGCGGCGAGACTTTACGAACAAGCTAGGTTCAAAATCCGCGAGCGCCAAGCGGGTATCGACAACCTAACTTTATTACAAAAGAGGCCCCATGGAAGAAATCACTATCAAGACCATTTCGGTCGCCGCCGCCAAAGAAAAACTCGCAGAAAACACCGCCGTGTTTATCGATATCCGCGACCCCGACTCCTACGAGGCTGCGCATATCCCCGGCGCCATCCAGCTTAACGACAGCAATGTCGAATCCTTCCTCGCCGCTGCCGACAAAACGCAAGTCCATATCATCTACTGTTATCACGGCAACACCAGCCAGAGCGGAGCCGCCTATTTCCAGGAGAATGGCTTCGAAGACGTCTATAGCATGGATGGGGGCTTCACCGAGTGGGAGGAGTAACAACTAAGCCATACGCACGCCGCTCCGACTTAGACGCGCTGCGCGGCTTCGCGATGCTGCTCGGCATCGCCCTGCACGCCGGTCTGTCCTTCACGCCCTTCTTCTGGCCGGTCCAGGATACGCAGCAAAACGAGCTCTTCGGCTTGTTCTTCTCGGCGATCCACGGCTTTCGCATGCCGCTGTTCTTTTTGCTCAGCGGCTTCTTCACCGCCATGCTCTGGCGCCAGCGCGGCCTGAAATCATTGCTCTCGCATCGGCTGCGCCGCGTATTGCTGCCCTTGTTGCTCGGGCTGGTCACCGTCGTGCCGGCCGTCGGCCTAATCAGCGGCATCGCACTCACCTCGGGCACTGGTGTCGACGAGGCCGAAACTGCCAAGAACGACATCTGGAGCGCTGCCGCCGCCGGCCAGCTCGAAGAAATCAAACAATACTTAGCCGGTGGGGCCGATCCCAACGCGCTCGACTCGGCGTTCGGCACAAGCCCGCTGGCCTGGGCGGCACTGCACGGCCAAACGGCAGCAGCCGAACTGCTGCTGCAACAAGGCGCCGAGGTCAACCGCCAAACCAGGGACGGCGGTACCGCCCTACACGCGGCCGCTTTTCTCGGACGCACCGAGATCGCGGGGCTACTTATCAGGCACGGCGCCGATGCCCAGATCAGGAACACCAGCGGCATGACGCCCCGGCAAAGCTTGGCGGTGGATTGGGAGCTGACGCTATATATATTGGCTTTGCTGAAGGTCGAACTCGATGAAGACGAGGCCAAAGCGGGGCGGCGCGAAATCGCCGATTTGCTCGGCGGCATCGAAAACCAGGGTGCCAATAGCGCCGCATCGCTGAGCGATCGACTCGTACAAATCACCTCGATGCCGATCTTCTCCAGCCCGGTCTTTCACCACCTGTGGTTTTTGTGGTTCCTCTGTTGGCTGGTCGTCGCCTTCGCCGCCTATGCCGCCGTCGCCGACCGCCTCAAATGGCAAGGCCCGCGCAAGTGGCTCCTATTATCGCCCGCCCGCTTCTTATGGCTAATCCCGCTGAGCATGGTCCCGCAGTGGTTTATGGGCTTGACGATGCCCGGTTTCGGCCCGGACACCTCGATCGGCATCCTACCGATGCCACAAGTGTTGCTGTATTACGCGATCTTCTTCGGTTTCGGTGCGCTATACTTTGATTGCGACGACCGCCAAGCCACGCTCGGCAAATCGTGGCGGTGGATGTTGCCGCTGGGCTTATTCGTTGTCTTTCCTCTCGGGCTCGAATTTTCGCTCGGGCCCTTCGGCTTTCGCGAAGCATTGCTACCACCTTCCATGACCCGACCCTTTGCAGTCGCACTGCAAGTACTCTACGCCTGGATCATGGCCTTCGCCTGCATGGGCCTGTTCCGCACATTTTTTGTCGGCGAAAACAAAAGCATACGCTATATGTCCGACGCCTCGTACTGGCTCTACGTGGTGCATCTGCCCTTGGTCATGGGCGCGCAATGGGCCGTCCGCGCCTGGCCGCTGTGGCCCATCGTGAAATTCACCCTGATTTGCCTTCTTGTTACCGGGTTCTTGTTACTGACCTACCAAACGATCGTTCGTTATTCCTGGCTGGGAAAATTGCTCAATGGCCCGCGAGCTCGACCAGAATAGTAGAGGCTATATTCCACCATAAAAGAAAATTAACCGGCGCATTAAACGTTTACACCTTCGTTGAGATGCAGAGCATAGTCGAAGCAACAAAGGGCGAGGGCGAGGTCTACAAGGCCGGCCTGCAAAGCCCATCACAGACCCAACGACGATGCATTATCTAGAACTGCGAAGGCATACCGTTGCACGTCGAGTGGGATCCGGTCGTCGACCGCTAATTATATGCGCTTACCAGAGACGAATGCGACCTACTTCGCATAGAGTATCTTCTTGATTTCCCATAAGACATTGAACCGTCCGCTCGCCCGCAAAGGGTATTAAGGAAATCCAGCTATAAGAGCAATATCGGTATCCGAATATCTCTTCTCCCTCAAACGACTCTGGCCTTTACATCCCCCTCCCAATAGCGCAAATTCAGCATTCAAACAATGCGGGGACAGCCCTCTCGGCCTGTCCCCGCAGGAGAAATTGCATCTTCAAGCCCCGCGCCCTAGGTGGCTCTGCCCCGCTGCCTTGTGCACCTCCACCAGCCCACCTGGCCGCCTTGCCATTTTTTAGAGGCGATAGGCCGAAACCGCGGGGCAGGCGGCACCTTCTCGTGAAAGAAAACATGAGCATTCTCGACTCCTTCGCCCTCACCGACCGCAAGGCCCTAGTCACCGGCGCCGCCTCCGGCATCGGCCAATCCATCGCCATCGCGCTAGCCGAAGCCGGTGCCGATGTCGCCGTAGTCGACCGCGACCTCGCCGGTGCCAACGAGACCTGTCAGAGTATCGAGACCCTAGGCCGCCAAACCCTGGCCATTGCCGCCGATGTCACCCTCAAAAACGAAGTCGAAAACGCAGTCGACACCGTGCTCAGATCCTGGGGCCGGCTCGATATCGGCGTCAATAGCGCCGGCATCGCTATCCGCGGCCATATAGAAGACATCAGCGAAGCGGACTGGGACCGGGTCCTCGACATCGACCTCAAAGGCATCTTCCTCTGCTGCCAGGCCGAGGGCAAAATCATGCTACAACGAGGTGCCGGATCGATCGTCAATATCGTCTCGATATCGGCGCATATCGTCAACCGCCCGCAATTGCACGGCCATTACAATACCGCCAAAGCCGGCGCTTTCCAACTGACTCGGGTCTGCGCCGCCGAATGGGCCGGACGCGGGGTCCGCGTCAATTCCATCAGCCCCGGTCATACCCTGACACCGATGACCGCACACGCCGAAGACGAAACACAGGCGACCTGGCTTGCCAATACCCCGATGCGCCGCTTGGGTGCACCGGCCGATTATCAGGGTGCGGCCGTCTTCCTCGCCTCGGACGCCTCGGCCTATATGACCGGCCACGACCTGGTAATTGACGGCGGCTATACGCTCTGGTGAACACAAAGCTCGTCTTCATCGGCGGCCAAGCCGGCACCGGCAAAACCCACGTCGCCCACGCGCTCATCGCCCAACTCAACGGCTACTGCCTCGTCGATAAGGACACCTGCAGCCGCCTCTTCACCGAACGCCTGCTCGAAATCCTGCCGCACGCCGACCTGCCCGATGCACATACGGCAAAAGACGCGGCCAGCCGAGAATCTGCCGCCTATCTGCGCTATGTGCGCGATGTCGAATACGCATCGATGAATCTGCATGCAGGGCTCAACGTCCTGGCCGTCGCCCCCTTCGCACGAGAACTTGGCGACGAAGCGTGGATATCCTCCCTCGAAGACCGACTCGCTACCCTCGATGCCCAGTTGGCGATTATCTGGATTTACTGCGAACCTGCACTGGCCAGGATGCGCATTGAACGCCGTGCCGCCGCGCGCGATCGCTACAAGCTCGAACACTGGGGCGAATATCTCGCCGCCACCGACTATCACCCGGCAATCAACAGACCACATTTCACCTTGGCGACCGATTTCGAGCCTTTGCCTTTGACCCCGCTGCTCGCCTACCTGCAGGAACTAACACCGTGAATATTTGTCGAGGTTACGGCCTCGATTTATACTATTTCTCTACTGGTATTACCTCGTCCCTCTGCCTCAGAAGCTACAATTCACCATGCTCACACGCTGTCCCTGGCTCGACGAAAGCAAAGCCGACTATGTCGCCTACCACGACGAGGAATGGGGCGTGCCCGTACACGACGACCGCACGCTCTTTGAATTCCTGATGCTTGAATCCGCGCAAGCCGGTCTCAGTTGGTATACCGTCCTGCGTAAAAGAGCCAACTACCGCCGCGCCTTCGCGCAGTTCGACCCGGCTAAGGTCGCCCGCTTCAGCGAGGCCAATATCGAAAAGTTATTGCAAGACCCCGGCATCATCCGCAACCGCCTCAAGGTGCAAGCCGCCGTCAACAACGCGCAATGCTTCCTCCAAGTACAAGACGAATTCGGCAGCTTTGACGCCTATAGCTGGCGCTTCGTCAACGACGAACCCATCGTCAACAAACTGCGCACATCCGCCGACTATCTAGCCACCAGCTCACAGTCCGACGCGTTCAGCAAGGATCTCAAGGCGCGCGGTTTCAAATTCGTCGGCTCGACCATTGTCTACGCATATATGCAGGCCACCGGCATGGTCAACGATCATTTGCTAACCTGCTTCCGCCGCAGCGAAATAATCACCGCTGGGTAAACCGTGTATAAACGCGCCGTCCTATGGCTGGCCCCGCTTTTGGCCTTGACCCTTTACACCCATCTCGTCGGTGTAAACCGCGGCAATAGCGACTTCGTGCCCGTAGGCCGGCAACAGAGCACCGCCTTCTATAATTTTCATCCCGACGAAGAAACCCTGATCCGCGCTGCACTAGACTTCACCGATCCCCTCGCCCCGCCGCTAACCGCCTATGGCACCTTATCGCTCTACCTGCTCAAATTCGCGCTAATCGGGCATGCGCCTGTTGACCTCGACACTCCGCAAGACGCCGCGCTAATTTTCACTAAAGCCCGCGCCCTGTCCGCACTGATCTCGTTCAGCTCCTTGATCGTACTCTGGTGCATAGGCTGCCGTTGGTGGACTCCGCAGCCAACGGCGTTGGCGGTGTTGTTATTCGCTATGAGCCCGCTCGCCATTCAACAGGCCCATTTCTACACCGTCGACGGCCTCTTCACGCTCTGTAGCCTAGCGACCCTCTACACCATCCTGCGCGCCACTGGTTCAAATGCCTGGCATAGCTACGCCCTCGTCGGCCTGCTGATCGGCTGCACCGGCGCAGTGCGTCTCAACGGTCTGTTGCTGGGGTTTATACTCTTGCTCGGCCATTTCACCCACACGCGAGACTTGCTTTCCAACAAGCTCGCCCCGTTCAAACTACCAGCCCTTGCCGCCCTTATCGCCATCTTAAGCCTCGTCGCCTGGCAACCTTATCTCGTCAGTGACCCCGCTCTCATCTGGCGCGCCGACTCACACGCCGACTTTGCTTTTTCGTTCGGTATCGCCCGCGGCACCGCACTGCAAACCTGGACCCTGGTCGACGTGCATACCCTGCCCTATGTGCACTATCTGACGACCCTACTGCCGCAAGCTGTTGGCTGGCCGCTCACCTTGGCCGCCTTGGCCGGAATACTGCATATCGCCTGGCGCGGTGACCGCGAGCCACGTCTGCTGCTGCTCTGGGTCGTCCTCTGTTTCTTGATCGTCGGTGGGCTGCATACTAAACCGATCCGCTATCTCTTTCCGCTCTTGCCCTTCTTGACGCTCTTCTTCGCAGACCTCTGCTACAAGCTGCAACCCCGCCTCGGTCTCGCGTTAGCCGTCGTCGTCGCCCTCTCCACAATCGCCTATGGTCTAGCCTTCGCGCACATCTACACCCGCGAAGACAGCCGCATCCAAGCCGCCCGCTGGCTCGCCGAACATGCCCCCGCCGACGCGCTGATCGGCCTGGAGAAAGGCGCCTTCACCCTGCATAAACTGATCGACGGCACCCGTGCCGGCGACCTCAATATACTCAGCTTGTTCTACACCGGTCCCTATATGCTCTGCGGCCAACGAGCCGACTACCTGCATCAGCGCACGCAACGCTTCGAGCATATCGCGCTGATCGACGTCAACCGCTATCGGCAATTCACCGCCGTGCCCGAGCGCTATCCGGTCGCCGCCTCGTTTTATCACCAACTCACCGCCGGCTCGCTCGGCTATGAGCAAGTTGCCCGCTTCAAACACTACCCCGTGCTTTTTGGCATCGACTACCACGACGACCACGCCGAGCCGTCCTTCCTCGGATATGACCACCCGACCGTGCTTGTCTTCGCCCGTCGCGATAATTTCGACCCCGCTTTCGCGCAATGGCAACGCCAGATCGCACAAGACCCACATTGCCCGGACCGCGTCTTACGCAACATCTCCGACGCGCTAAACAACAACGATCTGCCGCGCGCCCGACAGCTAGTCGAAGACCATCTTGCAATTAGCCCGGCCAGCCAACCTATCGCCCAGCTTCTAGCCGCCGAAACCTACCATCGACTCGACTTGCCAAAGCTCGCTGAGCAAGCCCGCAACACCTATACCCGACCGCTGGTCACCTCTTTGCGCAACAGTCCTACGCGACACCGCATTCCCGCCGCCAGCGCCGCATCGCTCGTCGAACTGGGCTTGCCCGATCTTGCGCTCGCAATGCTCGCAGAAGGCGCCAGCGAAAGCGTTTTCTATCCCCTTGGCGCAATGTCCGATATGGCCGATAGCTATATCGCAGTAGCCCAGCGCCTGCTCACAGACCAACACCTGGGCCACATGGAGCAGGTGCTCGAACTCTCTACCCAACTCTACGAAAAGCCCGCCGCCTATAATACCCTTGCCCGCAGCGCTTATTTTTACAAAAATTATACCCGCGCACGGGCTATGTGGCAGCGTTCACTCGCGCTCGACCCAGCCCAGGAAAATATCCGCCAGGCCCTAAGCCAACTCACCACGGAGACTACACCATGACCGCAAAGCCCCGCATCCTACTCACCGGCGCCGCCGGTACAGTCGGCACCGCTCTCTGGCAGGGTTGGGAAGCACAAGGCCGCTTCGACCTGACCCTCACCGACCGCCGCCCCATCGAAGGAGCCCGCTCGCCGAGCGAAATAGGCGAGATCGGCGACTACGCCTTTGTCGAAAAAATCTGCGCCGACCAAGACGTGCTCGTGCACCTCGCCTATATAAGTGCGGCCAATGCCGGCCAAGATA
>DQLG01000772.1 GCA_015660315.1 Candidatus Latescibacterota bacterium | reverse complement strand
CGTCTTGCTCGCCGCCCTATCCGCCGCACTAATCAACGGAGCCGGCAATGTCTTTAACGACTTAATAGACATAGATATAGATCGCATTAATCGACCGGACCGGCCCCTGCCTGCAGGCCACATTAGCCGCCTTGCCGCAGGCATGCAAACCCTCGCACTAACACTGGCAGGCAGCCTGTGTGCATTCTGGCTCAGCCCCTGGCATGGCTTTCTCGCCTTAGCCATCGCCCTACTGCTCGCCGTCTATAGTATCTTCTTAAAAAACAGCCTTCTATGGGGCAATATCCTCGTCGCTGGCATCGGGGCCATCGCCTTTCCCTACGGCGCATTCGCTGTTGGCGACATTGGCCGCTCGTGGATCCCAGCCCTCTTTGCCTTGCTTTTCCACATCGGTCGCGAAATCGTCAAGGATATCGAAGACATCGCCGGAGATCGAATCCGTGGCGAGCATACCTTGCCTTTGCGCTGCGGCGCGCAAAATGCCGCGCTTATAGCAAGCTTTATTTATATACTACTAATCGCGACTACCTGGATTCCATTTTTTACTGCGATCTATAACGTTTTCTACGCGCTCGCCCTGCTGCCAGTCAATGGCCTGGTCCTCTATGTGCTCTGGCAATTACATCACCAGCGGGCGCAACTAAGCGACGATCGCCTCGGCCGCCTGCTCAAAATCGGTATGTTTAGCGGCCTATTAGCTATCGTGATCGGTGAACTCGCTTTTGATCTGAACTGATCTTGTCCTGATATTATATCTCCCATAAAGGAGCACGGCATGAAAATTACCGATGTGAAAACTTTCCCCGTCTTCCACGGGTCGCGCAACTATCTTTTCGTCAAAGTCGAAACCGACACCGGGCTCTACGGTGTCGGCGAATTCGGCATTACTTGGAAAGAGCAGGCCGGCATCGGTGCCATAGAGCATATGAAGCGCCATATCATCGGCCTCGACCCGCTCAATACCGAGTATATCTGGCAGTTGCTCTTCCGCGTCGACTTCTTTCCCGGCGGTCGCATCAACGCCGCCGCGATGTCGGCCATCGATATCGCGCTGTGGGATATCAAGGGCAAAGCCCTCGACCAGCCCGTCTATATGCTGCTCGGCGGCAAAATGCGCGATCGCATCTTCTGTTATACCGGTATCGGTGGCAAAACACCGGAAGACTACGCACGCGTCGCCAAGGAGCGCGTCGCCGAGGGCTGGAAATACCTGCGTATGTCGGTCGACGACCGCGACGGAATCTTAGAGCCGCGCACCGCGGTGCGCGATTCGGTCGAGCACTTCGCCGCCGCGCGCGAAGCGGTCGGTCCAGAGATCGAGATCTGCATCGACGTACACACGCGCCTCGACCCGCCCGATACTATCCGCCTCGGACGCGAACTCGAACAATACGATCCCTTCTTTATCGAAGACCCCCTGCGCTGCGAAAACCCCCAGAGTTACCGCCATGTGCGCAACCATATAAGCTGCCCGTTGGCCGTCGGCGAGCACTACGCCACCAAGTGGGAATTCCGCCAGATGATCGAAGAAGAGCTCATGGACTACGCACGCATAGATATCTGCAACGTCGGCGGGCTGACCGAGGCGCGCAAGGTCGCCAATTGGTGCGAAACCCATTATATCAAAATAGTACCGCACAACCCGCTCGGCCCCGTCTCGGCCGCCGCCTGCGCCCATCTTGACATCGCCACCGACAATTTCGCCGTACAGGAAGGCGGCCTCGTCGGCCGCCCGGTGATGGAAGACCTCTTCCCCGTGCAACTGCCCTACGAGGCCGGTTGCCTGTTGCCGCCGGAAGGACCGGGTCTGGGACTAGAATTCAACGAAGAAGCCGCCGAGCACTACGAGTTCAAATGGCTCGGCGGCCCGACACTGCGCCGCGAAGACGGCTCATTCACCAACTGGTAAACGATGTCCGACAAAAAAACTCTGATCCAACCGCGAACGCTCAAAGGCTTTCGCGATTTTCCGCCCGCCCTGGCGATGCCGCGCGAGCAAATGATCGACAAGGTTCGCACCGTCTTCCGCTCCTACGGTTTCGCCCCCATTGATACCCCGGCACTCGAATACGCGGAAATTCTCACCGGCAAGGGCGGCGACGAGTCCGATAAACAAATGTACCGTTTCACCGACAATGGTGGTCGCGACGTGGCCCTGCGCTTCGACTTAACGGTGCCCTTCGCCCGCTTTGCCGCACAGCACATCGGCCAACTCGGCACGCCCTTCAAACGCTATCACGTCGGCCCGGTTTGGCGCGGCGAGAACACGCAACACGGCCGCTACCGTGAATTCTACCAATGTGATTTCGACACCATCGGCACCGACGCCAACGCTGCCGATATCGAAATCGCACTCATTATCCACGATATCCTGGCCGCCTTGGGTTTCGAGCGTTTCTCTATCCACGTCAACCATCGCCTGGTGCTCAACGGCTTGCTCGAATCGCTGGGTTTGGCCGAAGGCGCGCCGGCAATCCTGCGCGCCTTGGATAAGTTGGCGAAGATCGGCGCAGAAAAAGTCGCCGCCGAAATGCAAGCCACGGCCGCCGTTCCTCCCGAACAGGCGCGGCAAATACTAGAAACAGTGCAGATAAAAGGCTCAAATAGCGAAATCCTCGAGCAGCTCGAAAAAAAAATCGGGCAACACGAACGCGCCGCTACAGGCATCGCCAACCTACGCCAACTGCTCGTCGCCTTCACCGCCGCCGGCATCCCCGAAAACCGCCTTGCGCTCGATATCTCGATAGCCCGCGGCCTCGACTATTACACTGGCACCGTCTACGAGACGTTATTGGACGATCTGCCCGGCATTGGCTCGATTTGCAGCGGCGGCCGCTACGACGATCTGGCCAGTCTCTATAGCAAACAACACTTGCCCGGCGTCGGCGCCTCGTTGGGTTTGGATCGGTTAATGGCCGCAATGGATGAATTGGGACTGCTACAAGACACGAGCGCCCCCGCCGATGTCTTCGTCGTGCAATTTACCGAAGAATCACTTGCGCACTATATCACCGTCTCGCGTCGTCTGCGCGACGCCGGTTTGCGCGTCGAACTCTTCCCCGAAGCCAAGGGCATGGGCAAGCAGCTCAAATACGCCGACCGCAAAAACATTCCACTCGTGCTGATCGGCGGGCCGGACGAAATGGCCAAGGGGGTTTGGCAGGTGAAAGACTTGCGGGATGGGGCGAGTGAGGAAGTGGGAGATGACGATTTGGTGGAGTATTTACAGGAGAAGCTTTCAAGGGAGTAGCGTTGAGAGCTACAGCGGCATCCGGACGGGGCGGTTGCGGGGCCCGTCTATGGGCATTTTTAGTCCCCCGGGCCGTCGCCCCTCAGCAGGTCGTCATCACGACCACTCCCCCGACCCTATCCTTCCAGGCCTTTAACCCTGCCACCGCCCCGGAGAATGTCCTCCGTCGCCCCCGGAAACTTTGGCGGTTTTTGATAGACCTATCATTCAATGATTTGGCAAATCATACATAGCGCGTCAGTGGACAAAAATTAAAAACGGCAATGAGCTCCCGCAGGGCGCGTATCGTGCAGCGATGCGTGCGTGAGCGCAGGCGACCCCCTCAAACAGGCCGTCCGCACCGAGCTCAAAAATCTAATTCATAAATAAGGATCTCTTATGCAAATCGGACTCTGCGCCTGGAGCTTCACCGGCTCCCACAAAGAAGCCAACCGCGAAATCGACCCACACACCCCCGAAGGCCTGACCCGCTTGGCGCAAGACAACAACCTAGCCAGCATCGAATTCGCCTCCGGCTCGCTCACCGCTCTTTCCGACGAAGCGCTGACCGCCTTAAAAGAAAGTCTCAACGGCCTCGACCTCTTCCTCGATACCGGCGGCCACAACTACGCACAAGACATCTCGCCATTGCGCGAAGCCATCGAGATCGCCCACCGCGCCGGCGCCCGCTGTGTGCGCACCACCGTCAGCAATATGGTCGAGGGCAATCGCATGGACCGCGGCGCCGCAGGCATGCGCGACTATCTCGACGCGTTGGTACAGCCCTTCAAAGAAGTCATGCCCGTAGCCGAAGAATACGGCATCCCCGTCGGCATAGAAAACCACCAAGACCTCTGTTCATGGGAATTGTTGACGCTCAGCGAAAAGGTCGGCAGCCCGCAATTGGGCGTGACAATGGACGTCGGCAACGCCTTTGCCGTCGGCGAGCACCCGCAAGCCTTCGCACAACGCATACTGCCCATTCTCAAACACGTGCACATCAAGGACTACACCGTGCATCCCACCCCGTCTGGTTATCGCCTCAAGCGCTGTGCGATCGGCGATGGCGTCGTCGACTGGCCGGCCATTATCGCGCTATTTGACCGCGAAGTACCCGAGGTACAGGGCTGTATCGAACTCGGCGCCAGCGTCGCGCGCCATATCCGCCTGCTCACCGAAGAATGGTGGGCGACCTTTCCCGAGCGGCCCTTGCCCGAAACAATCAACGCCATCCGCACCTTGCACCAGGCCGCGCAAGCCCCCGACGACTGGCAAACCCCACACGAGCGCGAAGAAAGTGCACAAGCCCGGGTCGACTACGAGCTAGAGCAATTCCAACAATCGGTCACCTATGTAAAGGGAAATCTGTGACCCGCACTTTTTTTATCTTCGGCGGCCTGTTCGGCACACTAGCGATCGCGGCGGGCGCCTTCGGTGGCCATTTGCTCAAAGAGCAGCTCTCCGCCGAATTATTCGCCATCTTCGAAGTCGCCGCCCGTTATCACATGTATCACGCGCTGGCGCTTTTGTGCGCCGCCTGGGCGTGCAAGCAATGGCCCGGTCCCTGGACAAGCACCGCCGGCTACCTCTTCGCCGTCGGCATCGTCTTTTTTTCCGGCAGCCTCTATCTATTGAGCCTGACCGGCATAAGCTGGCTCGGTGCCGTCACCCCCATCGGTGGTCTAGCCTTTATAGCGGGCTGGCTCTGCCTGACTATCGCCGCCTGGAAGAGTTAATATTCCGTGCAAGCACGCATGCTCCGACAGGGCTTACTCGCCGCGCTGCTGGGCACCGCCTCGTTCTTCGCGTTATTAGAAGCCCTACTG
>DQLG01000552.1 GCA_015660315.1 Candidatus Latescibacterota bacterium | reverse complement strand
ATAGGAATCGAAATAACCGATAAGAAATACGCTTAGGCCCAACACCTCGTGACCACTAACGGTAAAGGGAAACTCGAAGTCCCATTGATCGCCCTCGGGTGGGGGCAGTTTCCATTTGCGGGTCACATCCGGCACCGCCATCTGCGCAGCTTTCCGCGCTGGATAAATCGTCGACAGCATCACCACCGCAATCACCAGCATGCAAGAGAGCACCGCAGCCACGGAGGAATAATTGAGGGTAAAACCACCCAGGAGATCGAACTCGATCAGCACCTTGGCGACCACTTGGCCGCTGAGATAACCGGCGACCACCCCGAGGACTGAATAAACACAGCTTTCGGCGATAAAAAGCCAGGATATATGAGCTGGTGCCAATCCCACCGAAGAGTAGATACCAATTTCGCGAAAGCGCTCGTAAACGCTGCCCATCATGGTATTGAGCACAATTAGCGAGGCGATCAACATCGGGATAAACAAGTTGCTCATGCCAGAAAATGACATCAATCCCAACGAGGAATAGATCGAGACCTTTATGTATTCATCCCCCACCTCTTTGATACCGGCGAAGAGCGTAACTGCCAGACGAGAGAGAAATTCTTCGACCTCGGCACGCACGTCACTGCCAGCCGGGAAACGCACCGCCACCGATTGCAGTGGGTTACCGCTACCGACATTGCGCAAAGTACGATAGGGCACGATTAGCGTATTGGCCGGCTCAAGATGAACAAAGGGCTTGATAACGACCTTGGTATCCTCCAAGCCCTGTTTCTCGCGTTTCTCCTCCTCGGCGACTTCCTGCACCGCCTGCCCGCCGGTGACGGCGAAATCGGCCGGCGTCAAAATCTCGTCGTCGAGATCCTTCAGATCCTTCACCCGCTTGGAGTCAAGCACGCCGATAACGGTGAATAAATCGCCGAAAACTCTGACCCTTGCCCGGCCGACATCGGTTAGGTCGATATTGAGATTGGACGCGGCAATCATTTCAATCGGAAGAATGCAGACTTTGTCCTCGCCCGGCTCAAACCAGCGCCCAGCGACCAACGCCTTGTCAAGACCGGTGACCTGCGTCTCTTCCGGGGCCAGCCCCAACACGCCCAACGCGTTATGCGCCCTGTCCCCGTACTTGATTTTGATATGGGCCTTGGACCTGTTGCTGTACCAACTGCGCGGTGCCACCAAGACATCGTCGTTGAAATTGCTGCGAGCATATTCGAGTACCGAATCCTCCATCGGATTCCAGGCCTTGCTGCGGATCAGCAGTCCTTCGTAAAGTCCTTCATTGTCGCGGCTAATCTGATTAAAACGCATGCCGGTGCGAATCGAAGTGAAGGAAAGTACTGTAAAAGTCAACAATAACAACGTCATGAAGGTCAGCGCCGTACGGGTCTTGCGGCGCTTCATATTGGAAATCCCCAACTGAAAAGCCGTTAGCGAGGCGGAGGAACGGCTGACATCAGTATCGTGAATTACGGCCACCTCAGTACGCAGTTTTTTCATCTGCTCGTTGAAACGACCGGAGATAATCGACATGACCAGCAACGCCAGTGCGATAATCACGAAGGCCAGCAAAATCACAAAGGGATTGGAGAGTTGGAAGGCGGGGTGCACCAACCATAACACGGTCCAAATTGCCATAAAGACCCCGACAAAACCGATGATCTGGTTCTTGATCGCAACCGCAGAGAAAAGCAGTCGCTCGGTGAAAAAAGCGCAGGGAATCACCAAAGCCATAAAAAAGATAATGCCCTGTATCACATCGTTCTGGGTCGATTTAACGTCGGGATAAGCGCGCGATTCGAGCCCGAAGGCGGCGCGCGTATGACGGACAAAGTCACCCCAGCGCAACTCGGCACTCGCTACTTCGGCCAGATCCAGCTCGGCCTTGGCCCGATAGTGCAGGTCGTCGAGGAGCTTATTCTCGATGGCGAAGCTCTTGAGCTCCCGTATCCGCGACTCGTCGAGGTTCCACATATCATTGGCCGCGAGAAAGCTCGTGCGGGCGAAAGAGGTGTTCCTACCGATATGGTAGCCATCGCCCTCGGCCTTGGCCTTATCGGTGACATTGGTGGCGTTGAGTAATAACGAGCGAAAGCCCAACAGACCTGCTCCGAAACCCATTTTAATGCGTGAACCGGGCCGGGCGAAGAGCACGCCGACCGGTTCGTTCTGCGCCGAAGGCCCCTCGCCGATAGTGTAGCCGTATTCCACCGGGGCGCCATTGGTCCCATCAAAGACCTGCACATTCGACAACTTGGTCAGGTAACGCGGATCGACAATATCGTAAAAATTATAAGCTTCACAGGGAAAGAGGATCACCAGCCACTCCTTGTCGCGCCAGTCCATCGCGACTTTCATCGGAAAGATCTCGTCGCCCTGCACGCCGCGATCGGGAGCATAGGTAATACGACCGGTGATCGGGTCCATATAATAGCCCTCGATCTGGACACTATTGACCCGCACCCGATTGACAAAGAAGGCACCATTCTGGTCGACGATCTCGTAGTACTCCCCGCGCACGCCCTTATATGACTTCTTTTTGCCATTGCGCACCACCGCGACCGCATCGGCTCGAGGCAGGTCGGGAACAATACTGCGGCGGGGAAAGACCATCGTCT
>DQLG01000287.1 GCA_015660315.1 Candidatus Latescibacterota bacterium | reverse complement strand
CATCCGCATCCGTAGCGACGACCACCATCGCAAAAAAAACGGCGAAGACCAGGGCAAAGCGGCCGGAAACCATCGACGCGTCACTCAACCCCAACACGGCCATGCCCGACATTACCGCCACCGCACCCGCGGCAAAAACCTGCACCTGCGAATCCCGCGATTCTTTGAACGCCCGCCAGGCGCGTTGAAAAACCCGCCAATAGAACCAGGCGAAAGCCAATAGCCCGGCCAACCCCATCTTCCACCACAGCGCCAAATACAAATTATCAACCGTCCCGGCCATAATCATCTCGGGCTCAAGGGTCTCCGGATCGATGCTCATAATATTGAGCATCGCCCCTTGGCCGTGGCCTAAGAGCGGACGCGCGCCGATCGCCGCCAGCGTCGTGGCATAGGAGAACAGTCGCGCCAGGATCGGCACGTCGCGCTCGTAGTCGACAAAGGTCAGCGAACGCTGGAAGGCATGGGCTCCGATCGCCGCCCCGGTAAAGCGCTGGAACAAGGCCGTCGCGCCCACCACCACCACCAGTACTCCCACCATTAGCAAAGCCGGTTTCCAAGCACTGCGCTCGGCGCGCGGAACGCTAAAATGGCGCAGCAGCGCCGAACACAAGATGCCCACCCCGACCGCCACCCACATCCCACGACCAACCGTCAGCACAAAAGCAACACCAATAGGCAACATCACCACCACCAATAAAGGACGGCCATAGCGTCCGGGGTTGTGGATAAACTGATTGGCCACCAATAAAATCGCCAACGGCAACACCATCCCCTGCAAACGCACGACCCGCACAAAGCGCGTACCCACCGACAAGTCAATCGCCCCCAAGAACTCGAGGATATATTCGCCTCCGACCACCGCGCCGCAAAGCACTAAGGCCGGCGCAAAAAGCTCGAGCACCGCTCGGCGATCGACAAAGTTGGTGACAAGGAAAAAAGCCGCATAATAAAAAGGATAGCGCACATCGCGCAGAATCTGCGAATTCGAATGGCCGTGCGCGACCCCAACCGCCACCGACAGCAAGGTCGCCGCCAGCAAGCAGAGCACCGGCAAATCAATCGCGGTCACCCTCAGGCGCAAACCCCGCTTATACACCAGGTCGATCAAGGCGAAGAGACAGGCGGCCAACAAAACGCCCTCTTGCAGACGCAAACCGCCGGGCAAGACGAGCGAGAACAGTAATTTGACCGGCAAAACGATATTGAGCACAAGGGCAACCAATAAGGTGCGCCGCGGCGAAAAAAACGTATACCCTGCCAACAACAGACCGCCGCTTAGCGCCAGCGCCAGCGCCAGCGACCACAGATTGGGGATTGCGATACAGAGGATCTGCACTACAACGACACCGGCAATAAGCCCCGGCGTGGGGCTGGCAAAGCGCTCGTGTAGTTGCATCAGACCGGTCTCCTGGCGACCAGCAGATAATTCCAGGCGTCGCTTTCGACTCGGTGCAGCCGATCCAAACCCCATGCCAACAACTGAATCAACGCGAACATCGCCCGAACAACGGGTTTTAACGGCCCTCGCTCAAAACGCCGCAGATAATAACAGAATCGCACTCCAGCCGTCACCCAGTAACCGGCCATCGGGCGCACTTCAACAGGCTGTAAACCTACGCGACGAGCTAGGTGTTCTAAGCCATAGCAGGTAAAACGGAAATAGTCGTGTGGCGCTTCGTGCAGACCCCAGATATGGGGAGCGGTTAGGATCAGGTGGCCGCCGGGTTCAAGAACTCTCGCCATCTCCGCAACCATCCGCCAAGGCTCGGGCACATGTTCGAGGACCTGTGAAGAGAAGACTGTGGCGAAAGCTTTATCGCGGAAGGGCAACTCCATACCGCTGCCCCATACGTCGGCCGGAGCATCGGCATAGCGCACTCGATCGAATTCGAGCCCGGTATAATCAGAGAAAAACTCCGCATAGGGCCGACGGCCGCAGCCCGCATCGAGCACCCGACCGCGACCATAGCGACCGGCGGCCTCCTGCACATAAGCGCGGTTGATCCGCTCTACCAGCCAGTTTGCAGCAAAGGGGCCCATTCAGGTTTAGTGCCGGTCACGCGCCGTATGCGGGTAGTAGTCGGCGATCTGTCCCTCGGCGTCGATCACATAAGAGCCCGGATAGCGAATCGTCGTTGGACATACGTGCCCAGGCACCGCTAATAGATAACTGCCGATCTCGGGTTGTGGGTCGGGCCAGCGAAAAATGCCGTGTTCTTCGTTTTGGCCGATAAACTCGGCATGCGGGTTTTGCAGCAATGTAGCCCGGCGCGGCAGCGGGCCGTCATCGCTGATCGCCTTGAGCCCCAAATCAGTGGTAATAGTCTGCTCGCCATGGTGCCGGTCGACCACCTGCGTCAAAACCAGCGCCGCCCACTTAAAAGGCATATCCGGCAACAAACCACCATAACCGGTGTCCCAATAGATGCAAGTGCCGGGCGAACCATGCATGCCTTCGGCCCGGCCATAATAAGCGAAAGTAAACGTACTGCCCCCGACAATGCGCGGCACGGCGAATCCTTCGGCCTCCAGCGCCTGCTTCAATTGATTGGCGTCGTCGATATGCCGCTGTGCCGCCGTCTGGCGTTCACCTGGGTCGGTGAGATGTTCGTGTCCATCGTAGATATGCAGGCCGCTCGGTTCCAGATGTGGATGCTCGGCGATCTGGCGATAGAGACCCTGCGCGTCGGCGAGGGACACGCCAGTCCGGTGCATGCCCGCGTCGACATCAATCATCACCCATAAGGTCTGCTGCCGCTCGGTCGCCACTTCCCCCAGAATCCGCACATGCTGCGAGGCGCTCGCGATCGCGCTGACCACCGCCTCGCCCTGTGCCAATTCGGCAAAGCGCTGCACTTTGATTTTTTGCGCCATCGGATAGGCGAGGATCGCCTCCTTGGCCCCCGCGCCGAGCGCAAGTTCGATTTCCTTCAGGGTCGCGCATTTAAAACCCGCGACGCCCGATGCGAGTTGCTTGCGAGCGACGGCTTCGGATTTGTGCGTCTTGACGTGCACGATCAAATTCTCGCCGCCACCAGCCAGCTCACTTACGACCCGGATATTATTGTCCAGCTGATCGGCAAAAATCAACATGGCCGGCGTTTCTATATCGTCCGGTTCGGCGACCTTGTACTCTCCTACTTCAATCATTCGCAACATACCTTATACTTTAGGTTTAGGCTATTATAGTTAGCAAAAAAATAGCACAAATCATCACCCCGAGCAAACACCGGCGACACTACCTATCGGCCGCGCCACCAAGGCCTTATTATTTATCCTATGCCCATCTTCTTACGCACCCATCCCCGCCTTGTATTACTCTGCCTTTATCTGGTCTTCCTGCTCTTGGTCGAGCTTGTACTCAGACTCGGCTGGGGCGACGAGCTCATTCCAGACGCTGCACCCGCCAT
>DQLG01000456.1 GCA_015660315.1 Candidatus Latescibacterota bacterium | reverse complement strand
TGATCTTCGTAATCTCCTCGATCTCAAAGTCAACCATGTATTTCATAATCTCGCCGGCGGCTTCCTCGCCGAGGGCAATCATAAGAATGGCGGCCTTTTCGCGTGGCGATAGCTCTTCTTCTTCCTGAACTTGCGCTCTTTTATCTACTTCGGTCATGGTAATTCTTTCCGCAAAGTGCTGGTCGAAGGGGAAGAAAATGTCCAAATCTTCGGCGAGCCGCATTTGCTTTTATTGCGTAAGCATTTATTAAATATGTAATTACTAAATATATTGCATTTGTTGTATCTCATTCATCTCCTAAAGATGCAAAATTGGGGCCAAGTATTTTTTACCTATTTTTCCCCTTGCGTTATTGCAGGACAGGTTCTACCTTTAAGCTCGTATAAAATCAGTATCTTCCCCCCGAGTTCCCCCCACACTTCTCGTACCTCCTCCCCTTGAGGCGAAGTCTCTATGGGCCCGGATAGTTATGCCGTGGCGCAAGCAGAGCAATTATTGGCTCTGCCTGGTCCGCCACTGACAGAAAATCAGCGGGAACTGCTAAGTGCGTTCTTGCGCAATCCTTTTTTAGACGAAGATGCACAAGGTCTTGCCGCCCGAACGGGGCTCCGCCGTGACGAGTTGCTCGAAGGGCTCGAAGCGCTGGTGGAAGCCGGTTTGTTAAAGAGTTCTGGGCGGCGCGGTTTTATGCTCGACCTTGAAGCACTCGACCCCGAAATCGAGTATGTGGATAAGTTATTGCCGCTGCCCGAGCCCGCGGTGGAAGAGAAAGAGGCCGAACCCGTCGATATCGCATCGGCTGAGTTGCTGCCTTTCGGGATGGCGCTATTTAGTCCCGAAGGAACGCAGCTTGCGGCCAACGCGGAGATTGGCCGTCTCTTGGAACTGCCCCTCGAGGAACTCGATGCCGCCGCCTTTGTAGCGCGCACCGGCTGTGATCTGGTTTTGCTATGTGCCGCCGGGGCATCGACGACTTTTCCCTTGGAAAACAGTGGGTTCGAAGTGCAGGTGCTGCCCCGTCCGTATGGGGAAGGTCTGGCGATGTTGGTCATCATACAGGATCGGGGTATGCATCATCAAATTACCCAGGCCCACATACAAATTCAGGAAGAACTTTTTGCCCAGTTGAACGACGAGGTCGCCGAACCCCTGCAACTGATCCGCACCTATCTGGAAAATCCGGATACGGCCAGTTTGGGTACGGCGCGTGCCGCGTTTGAGCAGGTCGAAATGTTTCTGCAATCCTTTATGCTACAGGTTCGCTCCAAGGATTGATCCAAGTAGTGCTATTATTGCTGAGAGGTTGAAGAGAATGGTTCTGGATATACGCCATATACGCGAAGAGTCGGCGCCTGCGGTGCCGGTGTCGCCGGCTGGCCCGGATTTGGGCGAATTGTTACAGGCTGCGGCGAGTGCGCGGCCGAGCGAACAGGCGCGCGCCATTGAGGAATTGCGGTTGTTGGTGCCGAGTCAGTCCGGTTTGGAACGGCTACTGGAAATTGCCGAAGATTTGACGGATGATCGCCGGTTGGTGGCCATACAGATGCTGGGTTATCACCGTTCCTGGCTGGCTTCGTCCAAGGCGATGCGCCGGATGGTGGGCTTGACCCGCAAGGAACAGGTCCAGGAAGTCACTGCGGCTTTGGTTTGGGCATTGCGCCAGTGCGACGAGACCGCCGAATTGCTGGCGCATGAGCAGTATGCCGTAGCTCGCGAGGCGGCCTTGGGCGTGCCGATTAGCCGTCAGACCTTGGCGCCGATCACTGCCGCGGTAGCGGCGGGGTTGCCGGTCGATATCGAAGAAGTGCTCTTGGGCAAGTTGCGCGCCATCCACCCTTCCTTAGTGCGTTATGTTGTCGATTTGTTGCTCGATTTGCAGACCGGTGAGCATTTGCTGCGGACCTTGCTGGCAGGGTTGCCGCAATTGCCTTTATTTGAACTTTTTGTCGAAGCGAGGCAGACTTCGCCGCGCGTGCTGGCCGAGGCCGAGCAGGCCCGCGTTTGGCAGCGGATGGCGCGGATCGCCGCCCAGATTCTGCAGGACACCCCCTCCACCGAACTGATGCGCCACTTGCTCAGCAAGAGCGGCGAAGACGAGTCTTTCGCCCGGCGTCACGCTCGTTTTCTGCAGCAGACGGTGCAGCGCACCGATTCGTCGTTGGGTGCTGATTTGATCGGTCACTTGGAGCGGTTGACCTTTCGCGCCTCCGAAGACAAGGTTGCCCGCTTGGCCCAGTTACTGGTCGGGTTGAGTGAACAACTCGAAGGCGAAGCCGGGCATCGGGCGGCGTTACTTTTAGAAGATTGGAAAGGCCGTTCGGCCGCCCTCAAGCTCAAGATCTACCACCTCGAACAGGGTATTAGTTAACCTTAGTCCCGGTGCGATCTCCCAAGGGCCGTTCGCCGCGAGGCGGGCGGCCCTCCCTATTTATGGGCTCGCCAAAGCAGCGTTAGGGCCAGTCCGGCGAAAATCAAATTGGCGAGCCAGGCGCCCAGCCAGGGGTCGAGAAACTGGTTCCAGCCCAGGGCTTGGCCGGCTTTGACACAGCTGTAGTAGGCGAAGCAGAGCAAGACCCCGAGCCCGAAGCTATTAGCCAGTCCGGTGCGTCGTGCATTGGCGCCGAGGGTGGCGCCCAGTGCGATGATGATAAAACTAGTCAGCGGGAAGGCTATCTTGAGGTGCAGGTCGACCTGTAGGCGGGTGGCGTCTTCGCCGTTGAGGGCGGCTCTTTCGATGTGGCTGGCCAGTTCGGCGTAGTTCATTTCTTCGGGAGCTTTCTGCTGGCGGGTGAAATCGATGGGCCTGAGCGAGAGGCTCGGTAGGGCGAGGGTGTCGAAGGAGGAAGTCGCGATGGTTCCGTCCGCGGCAAAACTGAAATGGCGGCCGCTAAGTAGGTGCCAGGTATTCTTCCGCCATTCCATACGGCGTGCGACGATTCGTTCCATCGGGACATTGTCGGCCAAGCGTTCCCATGAGACTTCGTCCGCCCGTTGATGCAGGGCGTCGTAACTGCGGGCGTAGACCAACTGCTCGCCGGCATCCTGGAGCAGGACCTGGCGGCGGGAACCGTCGTTGCGGTGGTAGGATTTGATTTCATCGCTGATTTGGTTATAGCGGTAAGTAGCCGTCGGCACGACCCGGTCGGTAAAGAAGAAGGCCAAGACCGAGACGGCAAAAGCGCAGAGCAGGATGGGGGTGAGTACGC
>DQLG01000800.1 GCA_015660315.1 Candidatus Latescibacterota bacterium | reverse complement strand
TCGGTTTTGCCCTTGACCGTAGTGCCGTCTGGATCTGTGTAGTCGCGGCCGGGGCGGATAGTGAGAAAGGAGATCAGGGGTTTGGCCTCGAATTCCCATTTCCAGCCGCCGGCCTCGAAAACTTGCGAGATGCTCTGCGGCGGCGCGCCGGGATAGCCCTGGGTGGTTATTTTGAGTCGCACCCGGCGGTTGTCTTTTTCTAAGAGGCGCAAATTAAGGTCCTCGGCCAACACTCGCCCGCCGCTCGACTCGTAGATCTTGACTTTCTTCTGTTGGGTCGCGCCCTTGGGGTCGTAATTCTGGTCGAGCTTAGTCCATTCGACAATTATTTCACGACCGACCAACGCTCGCCGCAATGAATCGGGGATTTGGAAGGCGACATCGATCTTGGCACCGTCCTTTTGCACGATGGGGGCATTGTTCCAACCGACACCGAGATTGGACAATGTTTCACCGCGCGAGACCATCACCTGAGTGATGCGTGCGAGATCGATATTCTCCAGTGCCCCGTGGCCCTTGTATTTGAGCGGCCGGGCGCGGTCTTTGACGTCGTTGCTAACCAATAATACGCGCCCTAGGCGCTCGCCGAGGACTTCGGGGTCAAAGAAGACTTTGAGGCGGGTCGACTCTCCCGGGGCGAGTGCGAATTGCGCCGGCTCGATGCTGGCCTCTTTGTTTTGCGGATGCGATTCGACCTGCAATACGGTGTCGCCGGCGTTGGTGGCGACGATGGTCTGCTCCGAGCGCTCGCCCAACACTACGTAGCCGAAATCGACGACGCCCTTGGGGTGCAACTCAATTTCGGCGGCGACGCCATTGCCGTTGAGCAGGATGTCGAGCGTTTCCATGCCCTCTTCCCAGAAACCGTCCAAATGCAAATTGCCCGAGATCGTGCCGCGCCCAGAGGGGCTGAAGGCAATATGCAAAGGCAAGATGCGCAGGCTATTGGCCGGCAGCAGGAATTTGTTCTTCGGGTCTATTTGCGTATAGAGGGTGAAATCATCGCTGGTCGAGCGGATCTGGTGGATATTGAGGTCGGCGTTGCCGATGTTGGCAATTTCGATGACCTTGCTGCTGTTTTCGCCGACGGCGACCTGGCCAAAGTCCACGGTCGCGGGGCTGAGTTTGAGGAATTGACCGACACCCTGCAACCTTAAGGTCTGTGTGCCGGCTTCGGTCACGACGCTGAGGGCAGCCTGGCGGGCACCGATTTCCTTGGGCGAGAAGCCGAGCGCGATTTTCGCGCTGGTGCCTGGCTGTAGTAGGACAGAACTTTGTTCGAGGCTGAACTCGATGCCCTCGTCGGCGGCTAAGCCCATTTGCACGGCGAAAGGGCTGCCGCCCCTATTCCACAACAACAGATGGTCGCGCGCGGTCTTGCCAATGGGCACACTGCTAAAATCGATGCCGGTGCCGTTGAGGATTTCGATGTGTGGTGGGCTGATCTGGGCGCGGCCTTGCAGTGGGATTTCGATATCGGGGGCTTGCGGGTCGTTGGTGCGCAGGTGCAAGGCGCTGATTTTGTCGCCTTCGTTTTGCGGACCGAAGACTACGCTCAATTCGAGTCGTTCGGTGGGGGCGATGGTCGCCGGAAAGAGCGAGCCGGAAAGGGCGAAGGCTGCGCCGTCAATTTGCGCGCTCTCGATATGCAAGGCGGCCTGGCCCTGGTTGAGGAGGGTGACCCGGCGGACGGGGCGCTGGCCCAGTTCGACGGTTTCGAAGTTGATGCCGACCTCGGGTAGAGGGGAGATGGCGGCTTGCGGGGCTAAACCTTGGCCTTGCAATGGTATGCTGAGCGCGTCGAAATCGGGCGAGGTGACGATGAGTTCGGTCGCGAAGGGGCCGCCGCGTTCGGGGGCGAAGGTTATCTGTAGGCGCTTTTCGCCACCAGGTTCGGGCAAAGAGTCAATTGTTTGTTGGATGGCGAAGGGCGCTTGCGGGTTAGCTAGGACGACCTGGCCGGATGTTGCGGGTATGGCGCCGATATTTTTTATCGCGAAGGCACCGGCCGCCGAAGCGCCGATTTGCACTGCGCCGAAATCGAGTCCGGTTGCGGGTAGCAACGAGAATGCCGGTCGCGCGGCGGACGCCCGCAAGGGGACAGTAAAGGTCTCGTCTTTGAAAAAGGATTTAACCCGGAGAGTGAGCATTCCGGTTGCCGGGCCGACGGTAGCCGTGGTAAAATGAACTGCGACGGCGGATGCGGCTTTGCTGGCTAGACGAAGCGTGTCGGGGGTCGCAGTAAATCCGTCTCCATCGATCGTGACGACGATTTTCAACTCGTCGTCATCCTGGTTAGAAAGGCGGATTTCCCCTTGTGCTTTCACGTCGATTTTGACAGCCCCTAGATCGAGTTCGCTCGGTTCGATGGTAAGGGGTTTGGCGTGCAGGACACCGGGCAGCAGGAGAACAACTAAGTAGAGTAACATTGCGGACCGTACATAAAAAGAAGAGCGACCAACCCACCAGAATACCGGATACAATGTTTGTCGAAGTGCCACGTCCTAAAGGAGTGGAAAACTTCCTCTTGGGTATTCTTTCGCAGATTCAGGTCACTCTTTGTGTTTAACAACATACACCATACTAGCTTGTAATGTCAAGCGGCAAGGATTTGCGCAAGCCCTCCGACGAGCCGGTCCATACCCACCACTACGTCCTCTTGGCGCAAGGCGCCATAGGCGATGCGGAGATAACAGGCGTCGTTGAGGCCGAAAGCGTTGCCGGGGATAACGGCCACTTTGTGCTCCCGCACCAGGCGGGTAACGACGCGCATTGCGTCGAGGTCGGTTTGTAGACGCACCAGTAGATAGAAAGCTCCCTCGGCGGCGGGGACCTGGGCCAGGTCCCCGAGTTGGGTGAGGCGTTCGAGACAGAGTTGGCGGATCTCGTCGATATCGTCGAGGAAGCCGCGGCAGTAGGCGGGCCCGGCGGTGAGGGCGCCTAGCGCCGCGCGCTGTGAAATGACCGGCGGGCAAATGATAACGGTGTCTTGGGCTTTTTCTAGCGAAGACAACAAATGGCGTGGGGCGACGAGGTAGCCGACGCGCCAACTGGCAAGGCTGTAGGCTTTGGAGAAGGAAAACAACGAGATCGTGTGCGCGCGGCTTTCGGGCAAGGATCCGGGCGAGAAGTGCCGCGCCTCGCCGTAGGTGAAATATTCGTAGGCCTCGTCGACAAAGTGGTAGAGCTGCCGTTCGCCGCAAAGCCGGTTGATGGCGGCGAGGTCGTTGGGGCGGTAGACGGCGCCCGAGGGGTTGTTGGGCGAGATGGTGACGATGGCGCGGGTGCGCGGGGTGATGGCTGCGGCGATGGCGTCTAGGTCGAGTTGGTAGTCAGCGTCAGTGTCGACGAGCACCGCCCGGCAGTTGGCCATGCCGATCGCCATTTCGTGGTTGAAGTAGAAAGGCGACATGATAATGACTTCATCGCCGGGGTCGGCGACGGCCAGCAGGGCGTGGTAGAAGCCCATGTTAGAGCCGGCGGTGACCATTATAAATTGCTCGTCGTCAACCTCAATTTGGTTTTCGCTGGCGAGTTTTTGTCGCAGGGCTTCTTGCAGTTCGGGCAAGCCGCGGGCGGCCTGGTAATGGTGCTCGGCTACGGTGTTGCCGAAGCGGGTGGCCTCCTCTATCGCTTGGGGCGGCGGCGGATAGTGCACAACGCCCTGGCCTAGGGAAATGGTGCCGGGGTTATCGCGGATCAGCGCGGCGACGTGCGGAATCACCGGGCTTTGCACCGCCTGCATACGTTTTGAGTCGGTCATGGGGATTAAGTTCGCGAATTGGCGATTGCATTGCAAAATGAATGGGGTCTACTGTAACGCCTCCTGCAATAAGTCGTAGAGTCGGTCAATCTCGGCGCAGGTTTCCGGGTCGAGAAAATAACTCAGCGGACCGCGGTGGACTTGGTTCGGGAAGAGGCCGCGTTTGTGCATCAGGTAGCGCTCGACGACGATAAAACCATCTAAGCCGCCCTGGAGTTGTAAAGTGCACAGCGCGCAGATGGGGAAATAGATGCGGTAGGCGCGCTCTTCGTCGCCGTCGACTAAGGCCTGCCACAGCGCCGTGGTGCCGTCGAGCAGCTCGACGCCGGGAATGGTGCCCTTGATGCCGCGGCGGAAGGAGTCGATCAGCAGTACGCCGCCGCTACCTTCGTAGATCGAGGCTTTGCCGTTGGTGCGGTCGCGAATCGCCGAGATGCAGGGGCCTAATGGCGAAGCTTCGGGTTTGAAGAGGATGCGGTCGCCGTGGTCTGCGAAGAGCGAGGCCTGGAATTCGATGCTCATCGGGTTGCCGACATAGGAGCTGGCATCCTGGATAATGACGGGAATTTTGATCTCTTCTAAGAGGGCCTCGAAGTAGGCGCGCAATTCGCTTTCGCCGAGCGAACGGGAAATCGGCGGAATGGCCATTACGGCGGCGGCACCGCCGTCTTCGGCGGCGCGACTGTAGGCGCGGGCCTGGGCGGTACTTTCGGCGCCGACGCTAATGATTACCGGGCCGCGGTTATCGGCGTATTTAACCAGCTCCGCGGGCAGCAAGAGGCGTTCCGTTGCAGTGAGGCGCAATAGGTCGGAGACTAGGGCTAGGCAGAAGCCATGAGCCCCTGTCTCGAAGAGGTAGTCGACTTGTTTGACTAACGTAGTAGAGTCGATTAGCTGGTCATCGGTGTAGGGCATATGCACGACGGGCAGGACGTCTTTGATTTCGTGGATCATGCTTTTTTGTTCCGTTTTACTTGGCGAATGATAGTGAAGAGTTGCGCGGCGATATCATCGTTGGCCGCGGCGACGAAATAGGCGAATTTGCGACGTTGGCTATAGACGGGTTTTCGGTTGATCTCAGTATAACAAACCGCGCCGGCTTCTTCGGCAATCAGCGAGGGCGGACCGGCGTCGTAGATTTCGACCTGGCGGGTCAGATAAGCGCAGTGCTCGCCTTCGGCAAGTCGTGTCAGGACCAAGGCTGCGCCAATTGGACGCTCGTGCGGATCGAATTTCGGGCGGGCGAGAGCTTGGTGCGGCCTGGCTTTTGAGGAGATGAAAGCGCTGTTGTTGCGCGGTTTTTTGGGCAGGGATAAACGGCGTGGTCGTCGTTTGCCGATTTGCACGTAGGCGCCCTCGTCTTTGATCGCGGTGAAGACCTTGCCTTCTGAAGGTCGTGCGACGATTGAAGCGATCATTTCGCCTTTATAGGCCAGGCCGATAGTAATATGATAGGGCGCGTCGCCGCGTTTAAAATGAAAGGTGCCGTCGATGGGGTCGAGAATGACGGTATAGGGCGATGTGTTGCCGGCAAAACGTTTTTTGAGCACGGTGCGTTCTTCGGCGATGCAGCGGACCGCGGGGAAGTGCTGCAGCACGGCGGCGAGTAGGATATCCTGGATCGCGCCGTCGAGTACCGTGAAAGCGGTAGAGGCGTCTTGCGCCTGATCGCTGATCAGGCTTTTGTCTGGGGCCTTGCCGATGTCGGCGACTTGGCCGAAGAAGATTAGCGAGGCGCGGGCGCACTGGTCGACGACGGGCAAGAGCGCGTCGATAAAGGCGCGGGGGGCGATGCGTTTGGCCATATCTGGTTAGTCTTATAAAGAAAACAAGCGCCCGGATTCTCTGGGGAAGCCGGGCGCTTGTAGTAGGAAGCTTTGCAGCCTTAGCCGGCGGCCTCGGACAACTGCGCGTCCTGCAGCGCAGCGATGATCTTGTCCGGGCTCATCGGCAACTCGCCCATGCGCGATCCGACGGCGTTGTGGATCGCGTTGGCGATGGCGGCCATCGGCGGAACTAGAGGCACCTCGCCGACACCGCGAATGCCGTGCGGACTCGCTGGATTAGCTACTTCGACCAAAATTGTTTCAATCCTCGGCACGTCGAAGCAGGTCGGCATGCGGTAATCGAGGAAGGTCGGGTTGGCCATGCTGCCGTCCTCGCCGTAGAAGTAGCCCTCAGAGAGTGCCCAACCGATACCCTGGACGACGCCGCCCTGAATCTGGCCTTCGACATAAGACGGGTGAATGGCCTTGCCCACGTCCTGCACGGCGGTAAAGCGCAGGATCTCGACCTTGCCGGTCTCCGGGTCGACTTCGACATCGACGACATTGACGGCGAAGGCGTTGCCGGCGCCGCCGGCGTTGACGGAACCTTTACCGGTAATCGGTCCGCCGGTGCTGCCCTGGCTGGCGGCGACTTCCTTGAAGGTGAGTGTCTTCGACGCATCGGAGCTACAGACGAAACTGCCGTCTTGGTATTCGACTTGGCCCTCTTCGACTTCGAGCTGGCGGGCGGCGCGCATACACATCTCGGCCTTGACGTCTTCGGCCGCGTTGTAACAGGCGTGGCCGGTGGCGTAGGTGACCCGGCTGCCGCCGGTGCCGCCGGTATAACCGATCGAACTGGTGTCGGGGATCGAGGGGTTGATATCATCGGCTGTGAGCCCGAGGGTTTCGGCGACGATCATCGCCATCGAGGCGCGGCTACCGCCGATATCGACTGAGCCTTCGTTGAGGTTTATAGTGCCGTTGTCGTTGACGGAGATGGCGGCGGAAGACATACCGCCGCCGTTAAACCAGAAACCACCGGCGACGCCACGTCCGCGGTTTGCGCCTGCGAGATTGCTCTTATAGTGATCGGAGTCTTTGGCGGCCTGAAACGTTTCGATGCAGCCGATCTTGCCGAAGACTGTGCCGTCGGCGCGGCGGGTGCCTTCGTGGCAGGCATTTTTGAGCCGTAACTCCATCGGGTCCATGCCGATTTTCTCGGCCAATTCGTCTATGACGCTTTCGGATGCGAAGGCGGCGTTGGGCGCGCCGGGGGCGCGGTAGGCCGAGGACTTGGGTTTGTTGACGACAACATCGTAGGCGTCGATGGTGACGTTGGCGATGTTGTAAGGGGCGAGGATGCAGGCGGCCCCGGCGCCGACGGCCGAACCGGGATAGGCGCCGGCTTCGTAGGCCATATAGGCGTGCGCAGCGGTGATCGTGCCATCGTTTTTGACACCCATCTTGACTTTCATATAGGAGCCGGGGGCCGGGCCAGTGGCTTGGAAGACTTCGGTGCGGCTCATCAGCATCTTGACCGGTTGGCCCGTTTTGTGCGACATGATCGCCGCAGCCGGCTCCATATAGATCGGGAATTTGCCACCGAAACCACCGCCGATCTCGCAGGGCATGACCTTGACCTTGGAGACGGGCAAGTCGAGCACCTCGGCGACTTGCGAGCGGATTTCAAATGGACCTTGGGTGCTGACCCAAACCGTAACGGTGCCGTCCTTTTTCCACCACACGGTGCAATTGTGCGGTTCGATATAGCCTTGGTGGACAGTCGCGGTGTCGAATTCGCGCTCGACGACGACATCGGCGGCGGCGAAACCCTGGTCGAGATCACCCATCGCGTGTTGGTTGTGGCTGGCGATATTGCTCTTTTTGCCGCTGTCTTCGCCCAATTCGCGGGTAGTGCGGTTTTCGTCCAAGAGCGGGGCGTCGTCGGCCATAGCTTTACGCACGTCGACAACCGGCTGCAGGACTTCGTACTCGACCTTGATCAGGTCGAGAGCCTCTTCGGCGATGTGCGGGTTGGTCGCGCAGACGGCGGCGACGGCGTGGCCGGTATAGAGGACCTTGTCAGAGGCCAGTGAGTTTTTGGCGATCTCGCGCACATTGACGGTGGTCTCGCCGATATTGGACAACTTGTCGACAACTTCGACCAAGTCGTCGGCGGTGGCTACCGCGCGCACGCCGTCGAGCTTGAGGGCTTCGGAGGTGTCGATCGACAGAATCTTGGCGTGCGGGTGCGGGCTGCGCAGGACCTTGCCAAAGAGCAGGCCGGGCAAGCTCACATCGCCCCCGTACATGGCAGCGCCGGTGACCTTGTCGACGCCGTCATGGCGGATAGGGCGGGTGCCAATGACTTTGTATTTGCCATCATCAGTATAGTCGGGATAATCTTTGCTGGTGAATACGGACATGTGTAAGGTGCTCCTTTGAAATAGAAAGGGCCGCTGGTGGTTATTTCGCCTGATAATGTGAATATGGGACTTTGCGGCGTCAAGTGTATCCTATAATGAAGAGTGTATGGAACTTGCATTGAGGATTTATCTGTCGCTGTCAGTTGACGGACAGCGAGCGCTTGGCGTATCCTTGCCGCATGTCCATTTTTTGGGAAAAACCGACTACACAACCCGCACTTTCTGTCCAAGAAGTCCACGTATGGTGCGCTGAGTTGATAGCCGAGCCTGCGGATGTCGATGAAATCGCCGCCTGTCTCAGCCCTGACGAGTTCGAACGGGCTGATCGTTTCATTGATGAGAAACACCGCACGCGTTTTATCGTCGCTCGCAGCGTACTACGGCAGCTTTTGGGGCAATATCTCGAATTAGAGCCCGGCGCGATAACGTTTACCTACGGAGAGCACGGCAAACCTTCCATCGCCGGCGCGGAACTGTGTTTCAATATGTCCCATTCGCATGGATTGGCCTTGTATGCGGTCGCACGGGAACGGCAGGTTGGCGTCGATGTGGAGTATCCGCGGGCGCAGGTCGCGTACGAGCGGATCGCGGCGCGCTTCTTTTCAACAAAAGAACAGGCGGCGTTAGCAGAGCAACCTGATACCGAGCAGCATACGGCTTTTTACAATATTTGGACACGTAAAGAGGCGTATCTCAAGGCGCGGGGCGATGGCATTTCGGCGGGGTTGGACACTTTTTCGGTATCGCTGGACGCCGAGGCTCGATTGCTGCACTCGGATAAAGGGGCCGCAGAACCAGCGCGGTGGAAGCTGTCCGCTCTGCAGCCGGCGCCCGGATATGTTGCCGCGTTATGCGCGGCGGGCGACTGGCAGCTCAAGTGCTTCGCCTGGGGCGCTTAGAGAATGCGCTCGGAAACCACGCCGTGCAGGTCCATTTCGAAGTCGATGTCAATTATGGGCGGACGGGTGTAATACCAATGGATACCGTGGCGGCGGGCTGGGCCGATCGGGGCCAGGAGAATCTCTTCTAGTATGCCTTCGAGCGGGTAGATGGTATAGACGTCAACGGCATCGACTAAACCCCAATGGCCGCCCAAGCCGAGCAGTCGTTCCTCCATCACCTGCATGACATAAGTGGCTTTCTCGCGCATCGATTCGGGCGAGGTATCGCCTGGGCGGATAATCCCTTTTTCGACAAGTGTGCCTTCTAATAATTCACCGGCACCGGCTACGATCAGGGTTTGGCGGTCGATTTGCTCGTTGGGAATGATATAGGAGAAAGCGTGCAATACGGGTTCGGCAGGTGGATCGTAAAAGGGCGCGACATTGGTGCGGGCGACGGGATTGAGGTTGCCGACGTAGAGACCCCACTCTTGTAAGACGGTGCAGTATTCGCTGTTGAAGTCGATAAAACCTTGCATGGTAAAGGGCGCAGGTGAGCGCAACTCCATGCCGCATAGGGCATAACGGTCACGGCCCTCTGCCGTTAAATGCGCGGCAACGCGCTCGAAACCGGCCCGCCAAGGCAGTGCTTCGGCAAGGGTAACGTGGATGATCTCGTAGCCTGGATCGGCGATAATGCCGCAGGAATAAGGGTCGATGCCCTGGAGAAAGTGATAGTGTCCTTGGGGGTGTGCAATAAGCATTAGGCCTCGTTTCGACAGGGGTTGAAGGCTCTTAGTGTCGGCTGTAAGTTACTCTGCGTCAAGACAGAAGCGTCTTTCTGTAACGGGGTTTTATGCTTGATATGGAAAAATGGGCTAAGTACAGGTTCATGGACGCTGCATCGACATCCACTCTGAGCGCCGTGCATCGTGGTCAACAGCAATTTCGCGCTCAGGCCGCCCAGACCGGATCGCCGTGAACAGGTATTGGATCGCGTCGACAATTAGTCCGCGGTATGGAAGCTGTAGCCAAACGCCTGTGCGGCGCGATATTCAGACCGAGCGCCGTCCAGCTCCCGAACCTGCCGCAGGGTGCAAGAAGCGAGCACGCCCCAGTTATAGAGCAATATCGTCGACCTGCAAGCCTGACTGAGCATAGCGCTCCAGTTTGTCTATCCGGGGTTTCCCCGAATTTTTTGTGCCCTTGCCGGAGTTTGGCGCTTATTTATATTCCTTCCTCTATTTCTACCCACCTCTACCTGGAATATTGGAGCGAACGATGGCCTATAACGTATTGGTAATGGCCGAGGTCGAGCCCTACCGAACGATTCTGCCGATGCTCGAAAAGCAGTGCCGGGTCGTGCGCTGGCATCGCGACGACGACGCCTGGCGAGCTGAGTTGAGTGATATCGACGGGATTTATGTTTATGCCCACATCAAGGTCGGCCCTGAGCTGATGGACAGTATGCCCAAGCTCAAGGTTATCAGCAATTTTGGCGTCGGCGTCGACCACGTCGACCTCGCGGCGGCCCAGCAGCGGGGCATACCCGTGGGCAATACACCCAATGTTCTCGACGGAGCCACAGCCGATATCACCTTTGCGCTGCTCTTGGCCGGGGCGCGCAATATCGTTAAAGGCGACCACTTTGCCCGCGGTCCGAATTTTGTCGAGTACGACCCGAGTTTTATGTTGGGGCAAGAGGTGCACCACCAAACCTTGGGCATTGTCGGTTTGGGCAATATCGGTTATCAGGTGGCCCGGCGGGCACAGGGGTTTGATATGACGGTGCTCTACCACAATCGCAACCGCAATGTTCAGGCCGAGACAGACCTCGGGGTGCGTTATGTGTCGTTGGACGAGTTGCTCGCGCAGTCGGATTTCGTGGCGTTGAATATGCCGCTGACCGACGAGACGCGGGGGATGATCGGACGGCGGGAGTTGGCGCTGATGAAGGAATCTGCGGTATTGGTTAATGCGGCACGCGGTGGGGTCATCGACCACGAGGCCCTATTACAGGCGATGCAAGCGGGCAAATTGCATGCGGCGGCCCTCGATGTGACCGAGCCGGAGCCGCTGCCGAGAGACCATCCGCTCTTTGCTCTCGACAATGTCATTATTATACCGCACCTAGGCAGTGCCACCGAACAGACGCGTCAGGCGATGTCGAACCGCTCGGTGGGTAATTTATTCGCCGGCTTAGAGGGCAAGCAACTTCTGAGCCCCATTTTTGAGGGGCGGGTTGCATCTTATACTGAAGACGATAGGTGAGGTTCACCGGCATTTTGATCTAATACCATAACAAAATCAACACAGCAAGGGATCTAATGAGCGAAAATGCACATCACAAAGTTATTATCATCGGTTCGGGCCCGGCCGGGCTCACCGCGGCCCTCTATGCCGCGCGGGCCGATTTGCCACCGCTGGTCCTCGAGGGCTTGCAGCCGGGCGGGCAGTTGACGATTACCACCGACGTGGAAAACTATCCGGGCTTCCCCGAGGGCATTATGGGGCCGGAACTGATGGACCAGATGCGCAAGCAGGCTCAGCGTTTTGGCGCCGAGTGCATGTTCAAGATCGCGACGGAGGTCGATTTTTCACAGCGTCCCTTTAAAGTCAAAACCGATGATGCCGAATATACCGGCGATTCGGTGATTATCGCGACCGGGGCCACGGCGAGGTTGTTGGGTTTGGAGTCGGAGACCCGGCTGATGGGACACGGGGTTTCGGCCTGCGCGACCTGCGATGGGTTTTTCTTCCGTGACAAGGAGCTAATCGTCGTCGGTGGTGGTGATTCGGCGATGGAGGAAGGCACCTATCTGACGAAGTTCGCGTCGAAGGTGACGATCGTGCACCGCCGCGAGGAGTTTCGCGCCTCGAAAATTATGCTCAAACGCGCGCAAGAAAACGACAAAGTCGATTTCCTGCTCAACGCCACGATCGAGGAAATATTAGACACGGATGATGGCTTGTCGGTGCGCGGCGTAGTATTGACGGATACGCAGACGGGAGAAACTCGCGAAATGGCCTGCGATGGCGTTTTTATGGCGATCGGTCACGTGCCCAATTCTAAGATCTTCAACGGCATGTTGGATATGGACGAGCAAGGGTATTTGATCACTAAGCCCGATTCGACGGCGACAAATATCGAAGGGGTGTTCGCCTGTGGAGATATGCAGGATACGGTGTACCGGCAGGCGGTGACGGCGGCGGGGACAGGGTGCATGGCGGCGATTGAAGCTGAGCGATTTTTGGCGCATTAGCAGTCTGCGGCGGTCGGCGTGGTGCTGTAGAGAGTGGATGGGTAGGAACTTTAGTAATGTGCTTTTAGTGAAGTAAATGCAAATAAATATTGGGCTGGCCTAATGTAAATTGGGTCGGCCCTTTATATTGTGAGTATGAAAAAAATAGAGGAATACGGCATTCAGCCGAATAAGAAGCTTGGGCAGAATTTTCTCAATGACAGCGGTGTGCTGCGGCGGGAAGTAGCCTATGCGGAGATTGGGCCGGATGATACGGTGTTGGAGATTGGGCCGGGTATTGGCAATCTGACGGAGTTGTTGTTGGGCAAGGCGGCTAAGGTCATAGCGGTGGAGCAGGATCGGCAGTTTAGCAAGTGTCTGGGGGATTTGCAAAAACAGCATTCGCATTTGTCGCTGTTGTGGGGAGATGCGTTGCGGGTGGGGTTGCCGCGTTTTGACAAGGTGGTGGCGAACCTGCCCTATCATGTGGCTTTGCCGATTATCTTTAGATTGCTGGAACAGCGTTTTGACCGGGCGGTGTTGATGGTGCAGAAAAGATTAGCCGAACGCATGTGCGCTGGGGTGGGAGAGCATGGCTATTGTCGGATGGGGATAACCGTCGGGCGGGTGGCGAAGGTCGATATGGTTGAGAAGATTCGCTCGGATGCCTTTGTCCCTGAGCCATACGTCGAGAGCGCGATTGTGAAAATCGAACGCGGTAAACCTAATTTC
>DQLG01000616.1 GCA_015660315.1 Candidatus Latescibacterota bacterium | reverse complement strand
TTCGACGAATTTGAGCACGATCCGTTTGGCGATGACCAGTCGGCCCAAATCCACGGTAAACCACCATTGCGTGCCCAGTTCGACTTCGCTATCGGGTGGGTCCGGCTGCCAATAGGTGCTCATATCTCCGTCTAATACGTTGAGCACGCCGGGCGCATTCGAACCGGCTCGAATAGCGTCGATCAGTGTGATATCCTCAGGCTCTTTGTCGAGTTTATTCGGTGGATGCATCCGCAAAAAGTCGATAATATCTTCTGTGGCGTTGGTATTGCGCCTGAGGAAGAAAGGCGTGATCGCACCGGCCTCGTCAATCTCAAGGGTCCCCACCGGAAAATTCCAGTTGCGCCAGTGTTGCGAGCCGTCGACGACAATCTGGTTGGAAGTGAGCCGATAGCCGGTAGCCTGGGCTTGTAATCCCGTGGCGGCAATCAACCCAATCCCGAGCACAAATAAGATTCGCTGCATGGTGCGCTGCTCCTCAATACGCCAGGGAAACGACGCGTTCCCTAGCCTGAATACCGCGATCGGTGTCGACTTCGACGCGCAATATATAAATGCCGGGATAGAGCAAAGTCCCCGCCTGGTCGCGCCCGTCCCAAAAACTCTGAAAATGGCCGCTTGTCGCCGGACCGCGAAAGACCTCGGAGATGCGCCCCCCGCGCAAGTCGTAGAGCGCTATCGCTACCTCGGCGCTACCCGCTACATTCACAAGGTTATATTCGACTCGCACTTGATCGTTAATACCATCGCCATTGGGCGTAAAAACCGCCGGCACTAGCTTGAGCGCTCCGACGATATCGGCGTTGATATTGCTCAGCCCGACACTCAGCGTATTGCCCTCGATCAATTCATCGACCTCACCCGCGGTTACCACCTGGCGCACTTCCAAAGGCCGCTCGCTGTCGTAAACCCGGCCCGAGAACAGCGTGCCGAATCTGAATACCGAACTGCTAAACACCACTTCAATCAGCTCGCCGTCGCGCGCCTGGTCCACCCGTGGGATCGCAATGGCAAAGCCGCGCTCGTCGCCGCGTGTAAGCTCAAAAGCCACTTCCTCGCCACTGAAACGCACCGCCTCTACACCCTCGATTGCCGTCGGCGTATCGATCTCAATCGTGTCGAAGCCCAGATCTCCAGCCTGCATTTTCGGCATTAACAAATAGGTGAACTGCGTGACTTCACCGCTAGGCGCCAGCGTCGGCGTGATTTCGGCGGACACTAGTGTCGCCACCGGTGGCTGCGACACGGCGAATTGCACATAGCCAAGGCGCCCGCCCGCTTCCACCGTCGAGAGAAAATCCGCGCGAAACTGCACAAATTGCCGTGGTTTTTCACCCTGCATCGCGGCACTGCCCCCTTGCAGATCATAAGGCGTGCTCCAGCCCTCCCAATTTTCAGTGTCGGGCGTAATACCGGCCTGCTGAGCCGTTTCCAGCCGATTGTAGCTGCGTAGGGTCATCACCCGACCGCGGGTATCCAACAGGGTTCTTTCATCCCCCCTAAAAGTATTGCGCCAATAGGTATTGGGATCGTCGTCGTCGCCGGCGCGCATGCTCAGTTCAATTCGCGCTCCTTGCTCTGCTTCCGCCCCCCAACTCAACTCGCCCAGTGCGGCGCTGCCTCCCAGATCAATGACATTTGACACATAACTAGCAGCAGGCGTGAATCCCTTGCCATAGATTTCGAATTCGGCGATCTCCCAGATGCCCTGAGTATTTTCCGGCGCCTCGAAGAGCATCCGCCGGACCGGCACCGACGGCAGATCTAACTCAACGAATGAATTCGTGTTTTCGGTCGCCTCATGCACGATATCGAAGTCGAAGACGTCGCCCCGCTGGCCTTTGCTATATTCCCGCGTGCCTTCTTTGAGCGGGTCGCCATCGCTAACGGCGATGATAAAGCGCTGCACGAAACGGTCTTCGGCAAAACGATCGCGCGGGAAGAAACGGATGCGTTCGACAGTGAAATTGCCGCCAAAATCAAAGATCAAACTCTTATTGCTCACCCCAATGCCCGAAGTGGTCCAACTGCCATCACCCAGGAAAACCGTCTCGGGGTCTTCGTCCCAGAGCAACGCATCGCCCTTGCTGCTCGGTTCCCAACCGGTCCAACGCAGAGTCTGTACCCGGCCGCCGCGTTCTTTGAGACGCGGAGTCAGATTGACCGACGGATCGAGCTGCTCGGGTTCGAGCAAGTCTGGTGTGATCGCCAGTTGCTCGGCCTTGCCGTGCTGGGCGCTTTCTATGTCTTCCCATTGCAATTGCACAAATTCGGTTCCCACAGGCAAATCCGGCGGCGGCAGCGTCGCACCACCGATGCGATAGACCGTCAGCGCAGCCGATGACGAGCAGTACCACATAGCGAGCAGTAGAGCGAAAATATGGTATTTGTTTTTCATAGTAGGTCACTTCCACTGCGACTCTTTATCAAAATGCGATCGCCTTGCGTTATAATGCGCTTAAAGACTGGCAAAAATTGTGAGGAATGCCAGCCCCGCAGTGCGTGTTTCGCGGTCGTGATTTACGACTTCCAAGGATCTGCGATCGAAGCGCAAACCCAATTGCGTTATTAGTTGATACCCTAGGTACGAGCGCTTGTTAGTCAATTGAGCCGCGTATACCGTGCCGCGAAAATCTCCCGTCGGCACATTGGCCGCCAATTGGCCCTCGTCCTCGGTCAACTCCTGGAACAGCCGCTGTTCGAAACCCAACTCGACCTGCGAGTCGTGCATAAACGGCAGCCGGGCTACCATCGATAAAATCCCGTCCCACGAGCGTCTCTTCCCGACTTCCAGGCTAAAGGGCACTGCGCGCAAAAATTCGCTTTTAAAGCGCGGCGAAAGCGCCACCCGCCCCCAATCGAAAACGTAGTCTACTTTATTAATCAACCCGGTAAACCCGGATGTCCGACGACCATTGCGCCCCAGCGGGCCAAGCGGATCAAACTCCACCAATGGCATCCCCTGCGCGTCGAGGATACGCGCACCGCTATCATCCAACGCGAATACTTTATCGGCGTCGCGCTGGCTCCAGCGCTCCCATTTAAAACGGTGTTTGCTCGACCAATGCCGCGGGCTACTATAGCTCCAATCGGCGTAGAATGTATTGATCCACGTATCCTCAGCGGCCAATAAATCGGGCACCAGCACATTGCGACCGCTGGTCTGACCTGCTGCGCCGAAGGCCAGGCTCGGCATCAGCCACTGTGAGAGCGGGTCAACAATGGTATCCTCGGCCTTCTTCAGCATATTGAACACCTGTACTCGGCCCCGGCCGGGAAAATCCTCGGTGTAGGCGAAGATCCCGTAGGCGGTGTGGTTATGCCGGTCGGCCTTGTGTTTATCCTGGCGCAGATAACCCAAGGTTATTTTCGCCTCGGGTTTGATCTGCGCGCTCCCATAGGCGTTGTACCCCCAGTGATCCTTCTTATAGGGATAATCCGGCAGATCGTCGTTTTCAAAGCGCTCGGCCCAACCATTGTTGTTGAGGTCGATACCGAAGAGAAATTCGGGCCGGTCGGAATTGTGCCGCAAAAAAGGTTCTTCGTAATCGGGGAAGAAATTCTCGCGATCGCCATTGCTGTTCTGGTTGAAGTCGGAGATGAAATCGCCGTTTTCGTCGTAGCCGGGAAAAACCGCCGGGTCGGGCACGCCGTCCGAGCGAACCTGGAAATTGCCCACCGAGGTCGACTGCGGCGGCACCAATCCACCCTGGAACAGACGCCGCTGATCCGGATGCCGGTCGTTATCGTCGTTATCGTCGATAAAATCGTAGAGCCGTTCGGTCGCCTCGGGCGCATAGTCGACGAGCCCGCGGCTATCGACCGGCTTGTGGGTCGTCAGATAGTCGTCGTCCATGCCGAAACCCTCCAAGAACATATGCCAGGGCCCGGCGCGTTTCGACAGGTTGAACATAAAACCCAACGCGTGCGCATCGCCGTCGACGCCCGCAACGGAGCGGTGCTGATCGCGCACCGTCGACGGGAATTGCCGATAGCGGGTGCTGAGATTGAATTCGCCATAAAAATCAAAACCCCGCACATCGCGCAGTTCGGCGGTAAAACCGAAAAGCTGCGTCGCCGTCGGCAAGCCATAGTCGAAGATTACCTCGCGCGGATTGAGCTGATTTTGCACATTGCCGTCGGCCCTGGCCATCAGGGCAAATTGCGGCGTACCGATCTTGTCGTTGTGCCGGTCCGAGGCCACTTCGACGCGATAGTCATTGGCTAAGGTCAAGCTAAAGCGCACGTTTTTGATCCGGGTAATCGCCTCGTCGGCCTCGTCGAGCGGCATATTCAGGGCACGCTGTAGCAATAGCCGCAGCGTGCCCTGCTCGCTCTCGCCCTCTTAGGCCGCCAAGGTGTATTTCAACAGAATGCTCTGGCCGCCGTCAGCGCGCAGGAAACCAGCGCCCTCCGCGCCTCCCTCAATCACCGGCAAAAAACCGATACTGCTGCCGCTGATCGTGGTATCCTTGGCGACCATCCGCATCCCCTCGGCCACCGGCACTTCGCGCAATAGGCTCGTTGTGATTGCTATATCAGCGCCAAAGAGCACCGCCCCCCCTCGCCCGTCTTCGGGCGAATCATCGGAAAGCCGCACGACCAACTGGTTGAGCCGACGGCCCAACTGTCCTGAGGTAAGCTGGCCCTTGAGCGGGTTGCCCTGAAAACTCTCGCGATTGCCGGCACCATTGTGCGCATTGACCAAGGTCAGTCCCAATGTCGCGAAGTCGGTCACGTCCGCTTCAACGCGGCCGCCCATGAGATTGGTGAAATTGTCCTGCGACGCCGTCGGGATATCCGGATCGATCTCGACGATCGGCAAGCTAATGCGCGAAAACAGCCCGGTGGCTCGCAGCCGACTCGATGAAAAACTAGTCACCACCCCATTGAAACCGGCCTTGCGGAAGGTCATCGGTGTCAAGCTTGCGAAGACCTCGTCGCCGACCATAATTGAATAACCGTAGTCGCCGCTCTGGTCCGAACTGACGATCAGCCGATTAAACCAACTGGCATAGCGCCGCTCCTTGGTCAGTTGGCTGCTTTCGACCGTCCGCGCCTGGGGTTGACGCCAATCGTAGACCAACCAGCCGCGAGTAACCAGTTTGCCGTAGGTATCGTAGAAATGCGAGCCTTCTTGGTTCGGCTCTATATAGCGCAGATAGGGATCGCGCGCGTAGTTGGTATAACTCCACTGGCTGTGCCGATACTCGCCGAAGAGTTCCTGCGGCAAATACCAGCGCTTGACCGTCGGATCGAGCGCATCCATCAGCACGCCCGGACCGGTGGTCGTAAAATTCACCTCGCCACCCTGCCGCTGACCCAGGCGGTAGCCATAGTCCGTCTGGGCGCCGGCAGCGGTCACCATCAGCAGCGCAACGAAGAGTAAAGCCCTCCGCCGAGCTATCCACCTGACTATGTTGGATTCGCGGTCCGTCATCAGATCTTCTGTAGGTTTTCCTCGATGATTTTAACCGGGTATTTTTGCCGCAAATCGCGCACGAATTTCACATAGGCCCGCTTGGACTTGTCGATATGCACATAGGCCCGCGCCCGGCGCTGGGCCTCGTCATTAAAGGGCGTCAACTCTTTAGTGCGGTCAATCACTTTGAAAACAGAATAGCCCGCGTCGACTTTTAGCGGCCCACCGACATGTCCAGGCTGCATGCCCTGCACCACCCGGTAGATGTCCGGGAAAAAACTCTGCGTATAGATATTGAGGTTGAGTGTGCCGTCGTGATGTAGTGCGCCCTCGCGCAACGTATGGCGAATCGCCAATTCCCCGGGGTCGGCACCGTCTTTAAGTGCCTGCGCTAAACGCTGGGCTAGCGTGTCCGCCGCCACGAGGATCTCAATGGCGACTACGGTTTCCGGCATGGTGAACTTTTCCGGGTGCTCGTCATAAAAACGGCGGATCTCCTCGTCAGAAACGCTCAGGTGCTGATCGACCTCTATCCGCCGCAACGCATCCAACGCCAGTTCCTCCCGCTTCAAATATAAATCTGCGACAAAGAGGCTGTCCCGACTGAGACCGGCGGTTTCAATCTCAGCGGCGAAAAAGAGATCGGGCAGAACCCGATCGTGCAACATAGCAGTCACCTGGGCGCCATCGGCCACCCGCGCCTTGCGTTCGGTGATGGCCTCGACCTTGCGTAAAAAACCCTGCAATGTCAGTTCGCGATCGCCGTAGGTGCAGAGAATTTTGTCGCCCTCACCGGATTTCAGCGCGACAAAACCATAGGCGACGGCACGCTCGACGAGCAGCGCGATGGCCTCTTCGCGCACCTTAGGTGCGTAGGCCAAGCGCAGCGAATCACCCAGGGTCTCGAGACGCTCGGTGCGCTTGCGTATGGTCAACTCTTCGACAACAACCTTTTCGGAAGCACTTAATGGCGCCGGAATTTCATCGAGAACTTTGTAGACGATATAATAGTCCCCGTCTTCGAAAGTCTCGCGCACCGGCGCGGAAATCTGCCCGATCTCTAAGTCCAGTACCTGCTCCACCGTCGCCGGGGACAGTTGGTCGCGGACCTGATAGATACCGCTGTCGCCGCCATTGGCGGCGGAAGATTCGTGCAGCGAGTGATCGCTGGCAAGCGCATAAAAATCTTCACCCGCATTAAGCCGCTCGATAATCGCTTCGGCCTCCTGCAAATTCTCGATCATAATACCGCCCAAACGCAGGGCGCGGTCTCGACCGCTCTCGCGATAAAGTTGCTGCACTTCCTCGGGTGCGATCCGTATTTTGGCCATAACTTCGCGTTGCACATACAAATTCATCAGTCCCGAACGCTCATAACGGGCCAAGTCTCTCTTAAACGACGAGTCCTGCTCGATCTCGGCCGCCGCCCCTTCTAGCACCAATAGCGTCTTGTCGATCAGACTTTTCAGCACTTTGCGTTTCACCGCCTCATTCGACTCGCCTTGTTTCATCCCCTGAGGAATGCGCGCGCTGAACGCCTTAAACTCCGCGACAGTGATCACCGCGTCCCCCACCTCGGCAACCACCGATTCCCGCGTTTTCTGTAGTTGCTCACCACAGCCGGCAAAGCCGTAACCCAACAGAGCCGCTAACGCTAACCTTGTTGATGCCGATCTACCCCACACTACTACACCTCTGCATCGCATAAATATTTTCCCACTTTAATCGAGACCGGCGAAAACCGTAATAAATGTCGTCGTTTCATTTCTGCTCTTACTGCTCGTTTTAAATACGCCGGGGCGATCATTATCCTCGATAACTCGTTCCGTTAGCGTGCGGCCAAAACGCAGGCCCACCTGCGTCGTCAGCTTGTAACCGAGATAGTCCGAGGTCGTCGACAGTTGCACCGCGAGATTCGTCGAGCCCAGATCACCCGTCTCCTGCAACAGGCCCGCGGCCTTGAGCGCATCCTCGTCCTGCACCCGGTCGCTAAACCACAACTGTTCCAACCCTGACTCGATCATGGTATGTCGCATCACCGGCAGCCGCCCGATCAATTGCAGCGTCATCGCCCACTCTTCGCGACGGTCTTGGCCGGCGATAAAAGCGGTCTGGCGCAGGAACTCGCTCTTGAGCCGCGGCTGCAGGTCCAGACTGCCCAGGCTGTAGGTATAGTCGACCTTGTTGATCAGACCGAAAAAAGTTGCGCTATCATTGAGCGGCAGCCCGCTGCTGTCGCGCGGGTCTTTTTTGTTTTGGCTGAAAATTTCCCACTTGAGTTTGTTGACGAAGCTGAGTCCTTCGATGCCCTTGTAGTCGAAACCGACAAAGGCCGTATGCACCCAGGTGTCCTGCGCCAGCAGGATATCCTGTACCAGCGGCTGGGTCGGCGCCCCGAC
>DQLG01000115.1 GCA_015660315.1 Candidatus Latescibacterota bacterium | reverse complement strand
TTATAACTTTCTCTACGAGCCGCTCTACTTTTTCAATGCCTATGAAGAAAACTCCGAACTGATCCCCTGGATCGCGGAAAGCCACACCTTCAACGACGACAATACCGAGGTCATCATAAAAATACGCCCCGGCGTCGAGTGGAGCGACGGCCATCCCTGGTCAGCGCACGACTTCACCTTCACCGTCAATATGCTCAAGGACAACGCCCCGCAATTGATGCACTCGACGGATATGGAAACCTGGGTCGAAGAAGCCGTCGCCCTCGACAGCCTGACGGCGAAGATCACCCTTGAGAGCCCCAACCCGCGCTTTCTCTTCAGCTATTTCGTACACAGCGGCGATCAAGGCGTGCCCATAGTGCCCAAGCACATCTGGGAAGGGCAGAACCCGATGGAATTCTCCAACTACGATCTGCAAAAGGGCTGGCCGGTCTTAACTGGGCCCTACGAGATCGCCATCTCCGAGCCGGCCCAGCGCATCTGGGATTTGCGCCCTGGCTGGTGGGCGAAAAAACTCGGCTTCCAGGAATTGCCCAAAGTCGAGCGGCTGATCTACCTGACCTATATGGAAGAAAACAAGCGCGTACAGAATTTGATCGCCAACAATATCGATACCTGCCTCGAACTGCGCCCCGCTAATATCGTCTCGCTATTGGACGAAAATTCCAATATCACCACCTGGACCGGCCGCGAACCGCCCTATAGCTATATCACCTGGTGGCCGATCTCGCTAGGCTTCAACGGCCTCGAAGCACCGTGGTCCGACTCCGAGATGCGCCGCGCGGTAAATTACGCAATCAATCGCGAACAGTTGGTCGAAATCGGTTGGCAAAATTCCGGCGACTGGACACACCTACCCTTGCCCGATCTGCCGCAGATGCGCAAGTATTTCACCTGGGCCGAAGATCTGGTCGCCAAACACCAGGTCGGCGTCTTTGACTTGGAGAAGAGCGCCGCGATATTCAGCAGCAAGGGCTATTCGCGCACGGGAGAGTTCTGGGAAAAGGACGGCCAGGCGCTGAGCATGGTCATCGATATCTTCTCCCACTTCCAGGACCTGACGCCGGTGCTGATCGCCCAGCTCAAAAAGGCCGGCATCAACGCCACCTTCCGCATGACCTCAGATTTCAATAGCCGCCTGCGCCAAGGCACCGCCCGTGCCTATATGATCGGCAACTTCAGCTCGATGAAGGACCCCTACTTTGTGCTGCGCCAGTACCAAAGCCGCTTCGTACAACCCACCGGCGAGGCGGCCGATATGCCCTGGCGCTGGAAAAACGCGGCCTACGACGAACTGATCGACAAAATGGGCCAGACCCCGACCAACGATCCGGCGATGCAGACGATCTACCGCGAGGCGATGGACATTTGGCTTTCAGAGCTACCCTCAATCCCCATCGTGCAGTGGCCGCACCGCATCCCGCACAACGAGACTTATTGGACCAACTGGCCCACTGCAAAAAATCCTTATATCAACAGCGCCTATTGGAGCCGTACCTGGTTGTTGGTACTGCTCAATTTGCAGCCGAAGTCGTGATAGACTTGTGCTGCAGACGATAAAAGAAAATATCTGCGGCAAGTTACGCTATCCCTCCCTAATGGCGCGATAGCGTAACTTGCTCGGGCATTGAGCATATACTTCACGGAATAAAACGCGGGGGCCACATACCCCCGACGGCAAAATCGGGCACAAAAAAACCGGCCCCATACAGGACACCGGCCAACATAAACTCTATATCATTTTCTTAGAAGACCCTATCGCTCTCCTTGATCTCGGCGTCCATTTTCTGCAAGGTTCGCTCGACCACATCGCCCGAGTCGCGACCGCTGACCATCCGGCGTGTCGTTCACTCCGCTTCAGGCTCCAGCAATACCTGCGGCATATAGTCGCGCAGCGCCTGCTTGATACCCCCCACATCGGCTATCAGCATCGGCTATTATCACCACAGACTAAACGCTGGCAAAAGAACGCCATACCTGCCCACCGCGCTCGTAGTATTCATCAATGTCGGCAAATGTAGCTTCGTAGGTCATAGCTTTTCTCTTAGGTGCAATCCTTCTAGACATATCGACAATTAACATCGATACCATTACGTGAAGCTCAAGTGATTTCGGTCACGTGAGATAAAAATTTTCTAATGTCCTATAATAAACCTTCCTTCTGTAAAATATCGCCAGAAATAGCATAAGTCGTTCCATGCATCGAAATTACAACAAGTCCTATGCCCGCTGCCAGATAGCCACCAATATATAAATTGGCAATATCGAGCGACTCGTAATTGTGCACATGCGTCTGTACCTGATCCACCTGGAAACGATAATTATCGCGCATCGGTGTCAGTTGCAAAGCATCAAACCCCTGCAAAATCGAATAATCGGCCACTCCGCCAATCTCCTTGATTACGTGGTCGACCTCGACTATCCGCGCCCCATCCGGGGTCTCTAACTCAACCTGCCCTCCCTCGCCGATCTTAGTAACCTGCGTATGATACATCGTATCCAGTCGGGGCGAACGACTCTCCAAAATATCGGCAATGCGTTTGTAATAGGGTAACCCTTGTCGGCTGTCGTTGATCAATTGCCAGTGCACCGCTGGGTCCTGGCGCATCGCATAGTAGACCTGCTTGCCCGCATCGTGCAACTCGACCGCAGCCCAATCGCCCGAACGCCCGCCCCCGACGACGACGACCCGCTCACCGGGGAAATCCTCGGGTTTATCGTAACGCGCGGTGACAAAGGGCAAATCCTCGCCCGACACCTGCAAATCCCGCAGCTGCCCGCGCTGGCCTGTGGCCAATACCAGATACTTGCAGGTATAAAGCCGTTCTTCTCCCGAAACCACATTCCGACTACTAAGCTGAAACCCCTGTTGCTGCGGTTCGATTCGCAGCACGTCCTCGCTACTACGGATATTTTTTGCGACCTCAAAACGCTCGGGAATGCTATGGTAATAATCGATCAGGTCGGTTTTGACGATCAACTCGTTGACATCGAGATCAAGCCCGATTTCATCCGCGTACTGCGCCAGTGGGTGAAAGGCAAATTCCATCCACTGGCCCGGCGACAAGGTCAGCAAATTCTTCGGCGCATTATTCCACAACCCGCCAACCGGCTCGCGACTGATCAGCAAGGTATCGAGCGGCGCGGCGCGCCTAAACTCCATCGCAACCTGGTCCAAGTCCTCAAAGAGTTGGCGCGGATGGTGCAGCGAGCGAAACAAATCCACCGGCTTGAGCCCGCCCCGCACCAACGCCTGCATATCCAAGCCCAGCAAGTTGTCGTCGACTTGCTGCAAATACCCGGCTATGGGCGCATAACGCGATTCGAAAATCCGACTGCCGCGATAAAAGGGGTGCCAGCCCCCCAAGACCACGGCCAAGGGCAAACCCGCCGGCCCACCGCCGACAATTATAACTGTGTGATGTTCTGTGTCCATAATCTATACACCGGCCGCCCAGCCCCCGCCACCAGCCCGCACTTGCCTTTCATCGCGTAAATATTCAGCGATATGTGCCATGCCACCGATGCGCGCGTTGCGCTCGACTCGGTGGCCCATCTGTTGCAGTTCCACCGCAATCTCTTCGTCAATACCCACCGACAATTCGATCGGCTCCTCGACCACCACATGCAAACGCGGCGCTTCGGCCACATCTTGCGCCCCAGCAGCAAAATCCACCACCCGCTGCGCCAACTGCGCTCCGACACTGATGATCTTGCGACCGCCCGGCAAACCGGTGGCCACATCGCGATCGGGCAGGCGGATAATCATCGGTGCGACATTGTTGAGCGGGCGCTTGTTCGGGGCGACGGAATTGATACCGCCCGGCCGTGGGTCCAAGCGGTTCATCCCGTGGCCGAGCACGATTCCCGTGCCATCGACAACCACTCCTGAACCTAAATTACCACCCTGCGAAATCGTCGCCGCTACTACATTGCCTTCGACGTCCGCC
>DQLG01000057.1 GCA_015660315.1 Candidatus Latescibacterota bacterium | reverse complement strand
TTTTCTTCATCCACTGCGTGAACTCCTCGCCCCTCGATATAACGCGTTAGATGGGTTGTAGGGATTTCGCTGGCGAAGCGAATATTACCGATGAAAATTGCTTCAGGGTGGGTTTGGTGCCGTTCGGCATGGGCGCGGAGGAAATCGGGACCCACCGTCATATCACTATCTAAAAAAATGACGATATCGCCCGTCGCCACACGCAGGGCCGAATTGCGAGCCCGAGCTCGGCCTTGGTTTTGTTCATTGCGGATCAAGTGCAGTTCAAATGGGGCTAGCGCTGTATCGAGTCGCTCTACATTCAAATGCCGAGAGGCGTCGTCGACCACGATGATTTCGGTCGCCTCACGGGGATAATCTTGTTGTGAGAGGCTTTTAAGCGCTGCTTCGAGGCGTTCCGGCTCGTCGAAGGTCGGCATTACTAGACTGATTGATAGCAGAGTGCTCATCCCAGGGTTGAGTAGAGGCCTGTGAGTTGATCGGCTTCTCGCTCCCAGTGATAGTGCTGCGCGGCCTCTAAACAGGCTTGGCTACAGGTTGCCCGTCGTTTATCGTCGGACAACAATTCGGTGACTTGCTGCCGGATAGCGTCGATATCGGTTGGATCAATCGTGACGCCGGTATGGGTCTCGTTGACGACGCGCTGCATTTCGGGAAAATTGCTGGCGAGGACCGGTAGACCAGCCATCATATACTCAAAAAGTTTGTTGGGCAAAGAATAGTAGAAGCTTTTGCCCGCGTCTTTGATTAGGCACAGCCCTAAATCGGCCGAACAAGTATAATCGTGAAGTTGGTGGAAAGGCACTCTAGGAATAAAAAAGACCCGATCCTGCAAACCGCCGTCGCGCACTTGCTCTTTCAATGCCTTTTCGCTCGGGCCATCTCCAATCAAGACAAGCGCAGCATCGCCGAAACCGGTAGCGGCTTCAATTTGCTCGCGCAGGCCATTCTCGGTGAGAAAACCTCCTTGATAAAGCACGATGGGGCGGTTGGCAGGCAGATCCAGAGTTTCGCGGATTAAATCGCTTTGCACCTTCTCCCGAAATAGCGGAAAATTGCGCAAAATGACGACCTCACCCAGCCCATAGCGCGTCTTGAGCGATTCGGCTATAGATTGGCTGACAGTGATAACGCGGTCGACTCGTTTTATTAAATGACGTTCTAACAAGCTCCAGAAAGATCGCATGAGCGGTCGGTTGACCAACGAAGATTGTTCTATCCAAAATTCATGTGAGTCGTAGACCAAGGGGCGGCGTAACCGTCGCGCCGCCCGAACTGCTGGCCACAGTGCGTCTAGGTCATGGGCGTGGTAGGCGTCTGGGCGGGTGTCGAGCAAGAGCGGATAAGCTCGCCGCCAAAAAAGGGGGTAGAGACGGCGTAGTGATCGGTTGCGGTCTATTGGGATTAAGTGGATGTCGAAATCATCCCAGCCCTCGAGCGGGGCTGGAGTGAACGAAGAGGCGACGATAGCGACCTCATGACCAGCACGGCGTAGAGCAGTAGCTTCGCGGTAGATGCGATAGTCGAAGTGCAGGTCGGTAAAGGCGACCATACAGATGCGCATGGTTATTAAGGAATTTGGTAGAGAGAAATGGGAGAACAAAAAAACAGCCCATCAAAGATGGGCTGTTTTAAAAAGAAAAACAAGAGTGTGGCGGCCATATAATGTGATCTTGAACCGCAATTGAGACCTTCAAACGAGGCGGTGTGGGGAGGTAATTTTGAAGACCTCAAAGACCCAGAAAGGGGAATCCGAGCTTTGCGGATCAGGATTTTAGCCACGATAGCGGACCGCCACACTGAAATCTCATTTAGCCTCTTAGCCCAAACACTGCCTAGTGTGTGTGGACTATATTGGCCCGCAGGGTGTACTTCAATCTTTGGAAAGATACACACGCTAGATTGTGTTGTCAAGGAGAAATTTTACTTTCCAAAAACCATGACTTAGACTTGCACACACACTTGTAAGTGTTCATATTTATCTTGTAATAGGGTTTATTTCTTCTCAGATTAAACCGCTTATGATATAAAAGATAAACACTGTAGAGGAACCTTAAAATGCAGTTTGCAGAAATGATCAAAGGAGCTCGGTTACAAGCCCGCCTCAGTCAACGCGGGTTAGCTGAGCAACTTATAACGGCGCAAAAACCTGAAGGCGTATGGGCAACATATATAGGCCAGATCGAGAAGGGGGAGAAAGTCCCTTCCGATGAAGTGTGTATTAAATTGGCCGAAGTTTTAGAACTGGATTCTAGCGAGGTATTGCTCGCCGCCTATCAAGCCAAGGCAGGTTCGGAGGAGGGGCGCGCGCTTTTCGCGAAGATGGCGCGTTCATTGGCTGATCCGGTCGTTCGTCAGCTCTTGGCTAGTAAGGAGCCTTTAGAACCGGCTCTATTGGATGCGCTCGCTGATGCGGAGACGCAATCCTTGCTTAGTGACCGGGCGTGGCTAGATGCAATTAGCAAAGCGCGTAAGATGCAGAAAAAACGCGACGTTTTGGCTTGGCTAGCTTTGGGGGTGGCGATGGACGACAAACAGTGGGGAGCGTTAACAGCTGTTATGGGAACAATGGGACTAGACCCGCCCGCTTAAGAATGTTACAGTCCTAGGAAGGGTTACTCAATTGGGATTGGCGTTCGTTGAGCACTTGCAGTACCCGTTCACGCACAAAGGGGTTCGGATCTTTTAGTGCATTCAGAAGAAATTTATTACCGTACTTCTCCTCCATCTTGCCCAATATTTCGATGGCCTGGAGCCGGATACCAGGGTCGCTATCTTTGGCCGCTATCCCGAGGACTTGAGCCGACGCCTTCTTTATCTTTTTGTTAGTGCTCTGGCTGAGAATGCCCAATAGTTTTACGGCCTGGGCACGGACGGCCAAATCGCGGTCCTTAAGGGCCTTGGCCAGGACATGCGTAGTGGTGATGTCCTTTTCTTTGCCAAATATCGGGACATAGCGAATCGGCGGGATCGTGCGCAGTGCGCAGCCCGATGCACCCAGCAGCAGTATGGAGCCCAAAAGCAAGACTAACCAGCGGCGAGCATCCGTACTAACTTGTTCGGGCAATTTATGTTGCAGCAAGTCTCTCATATACTCCTTATCGGTCGTTCTGACGAACTCTCCAGCGATTAGCTTTGGGAACTACTGGAGTCGAGCAAAAGTCCTATCACGTGGTAGTCGGTGCGAAAGGAGGTTGTATCTGCATTGAATTGCGAAGATTTCGAATCATTTTTCTCTGATTATATCGATAAAACGCTAAACTCTTGGTCCGTCGGTCACCTACAAGATCACCTGAGCGTCTGTTCGGCGTGCCGGGAGACTGTTGCGGGTATGCATCAAGTCCGTATGGCGTTACATAATCTGGGGGGAACGCGGTCGTCGGCCGGTTTCAAGCTGAGATTGAACAATCGCTTGCAAGAGGAGGTCTACCGCGAGTCGTGGACTTGGTTGCGGCCGGTAACCTGGGGTTTTGCCCTGGCTGCGGCTATTGCGATTCTTCTTTGGCCCACGTCGGCCACCCTTGAAGCTGCAGATTCGACCATGACATTCAAAGAAGGGCC
>DQLG01000108.1 GCA_015660315.1 Candidatus Latescibacterota bacterium | reverse complement strand
GCTGGCATCGCCCGCCTCGACCGGCTGCGGCAGCGCATCGGTGGCAGAGTCGAAGACTTCGGAAGAAAAAGTCCAGGCCAGCGAAAAGACATCGGCAGCGAAAACGACGCGCACCGCCTCCGCGTCGCCTGGCCCGATGCGTTCGGGCAGGACCACCGTCAACTCCTGTTCCCCTTCCACGACCTCGACCGGCTCGACCACCTGTGGCGGATCGCCCATTTCCAAACGGGTGAAAACCGCCCGCGTGCCGGTGCGAATCCTCAAGCCGTCAAAACCCGCGCCCTCGCCGGCGAATTCTCCGCGAATATCATAGGCCAATTCCGCCGCCTCGCCCAAGGGCACCCGGACCAAACCGCCCGCAGGCTGTACATCGCGCAATAGCGCCACCTCTCCAACCACCCGACTGGCCAAAAGCGGTGCGGTCTCGATCCACAACGAGTCGAGCCGCACCATCGCGTCGAACATCTCGCTGTGCAGGCTAACCCGCAACTGCAAATGCGTCCCCCCCTTGAGGTCTATCGCCTGCCCCGACTCGGTAAAGGGCAACGACCAGAACGACCAGTGCTCGCTGTCATAGGCGATTGAAGCCCGCATCCCCGGACGAGGCTCGCGCAACAGGCCGGCGCGCCAACGCGGCTGTAGAACCAAGTCATAGCGCTCGCGCGTTACCACTTCCTCACCACCTCGATCGGTATGCTCGTGGTAGACATTCGGATCATCGTCGCGCCCCGTGCGCAACTCGACCTCGGCCCAGACTTGGGCATCGGGCGCCGCGAGCCATTCACCATCGACCCTGCGCAACGCCGTCGCCGTCCAAAACAACCGACCGAAATTGAGCGGCTCGCCCAGCTCGAAGATCTTCGAGCGATATACCGCCTGCCGCGGCACGCCTTCACCGAAAAGTTCAAAATCGGCGATCGAACCTTTGAACGCAGCGCCCGATCCCGAGCCAAAGGTCTGCCCCGCCGCCGAATCGAGCAGCGACAGCTTCCGCCTGTAGCGCACAAAACGTACATATTGTCGAGGAAAATCGATCTGCACCCGAGCCGAAAAATTCTCGACCACATCGGCGATAAATGGACCAACCGGCCGATAGGGCTGATTGCCTTCGAGCCAACTCGGATCGCCCTCGGCCGCAATCGAGACCTCATAGGCCGGCACTGCGTCTTGCGCGAAGGGCGTCCCGTTGGCGCGAAAACCCCGCGGGGGCGTAAAAAAACCGAAGCGATGCGCCGGCACCGGCACCGCCAGATCAATCGTATACCACACTTCCGGATTGGACGAAACCGGAGGGTTGAAGGTCGTGCTATCACCATCGACCATATAAGTGCCATTGTGGGCCGTCGTCACATTGCCCTGGGACCCCTTCCAAGAACGAGGCGTTTCCCCTTCAACATAGATCAGTTCGCGCGGATCTTTAAGCGGCTGCCAGCCGGTAAAATAGGAGAATATGCTCCGCTGAGGATCGATATACACAGGTTGCATCGCATCGGCGGAAAAATCGATCAGCACCTGCACCGAATCGCCCTGGCTCCAAGCCAACCCCGAACCACCGATCCGCCAGTGTTGTCGTTGTGCCTCACTCGCCGTAGTTGCAATGGCCAGCCATAGCAGCACAACTTTTATCAGCAAATGCATGCGGACCTCCGTTTGACAACACTAAATCTGCAATGGCAAAATCGTATGAAGGGTAATAAGCAACTCTGCAATCTACTGCACAACATGAAATTACGAATCGACACACTGCGCTAACATTTTCGCATTAGCGCAAAAAACAGCGCTCAATTCTTAGCAGTTATAAACTACAATTCGCACTAAAACTGCCACCCATATACACATAAATTTTTGTTTTTAAATGTTTTATATACAAAAAAAACCACCCATACAATCGGCTTCGACTTATGGCACCATTCTTGCCCTATTACCGACTACTATTGACTCACGCTCATTAGCAGCCAACGGGCCTTTCCCTCTGGCCATACCGCCAATAGCTTCGCCATCGCCCGCCTCTTTTACCGCAATACGGGCTGCGCGTCGGCCTCCCGCTTCTATATCGCAGGCGTTTTTACAGTAGCAGGACGCATGGAAGGCGATAAACACTACTTATCCGACGTAGTTATGGGCGCCGTGTTAGGGGGCATAGTCAGCAATGCCGTCACCCTAAGAGAGCTGTGGGCGGATACACGCCCGACCACGAATCAGCGCCGATGGCCCGCAAATGTTATTATATGCCGATTTATAATACACCCAATCCACAAATCAATACCCGCAGTAACACCCCAGCCGCCGAGCAGTGTTAAACTAAGGGCCGACAAACTTCTGTTTATTTACTATATTGTAGGATTATTTGTCCTAAAAATTCTTCGCGATGTCCTAGTATAATCAGGGCGTATGCGGCATACACCTAGCAAAAAGAGTACGGCTGACGTGATAAAGCAAGGAATTCTGGTCTTTGACGATGTCCCCGCTAATACACCCCACACCGGTCTTCAAGTCGCCGGACGGACCTTACTCCAGCGCGGCATCCGCACCATGGCCAAGGCAGGGCTCGAACGCATCTGGGTCATTCTACCCCAGGATCACCCCACCAACGCCCTACCTTCCGTTCAAGATCTCGACATACAAATCGAGTTTACCACCCGAGGCGAGGCGAACGTTCCTGCGTTAGCCCTTGATACTCCCTTTCTCTTGCTCGCCGGCGATAGTGTACACCACCACATCTCACTGAGCGCCCTTATTGCGTCAGACCTGCAAAAGGCCGACTTCGTCGCCCAGATCAGCGACGCGACGGCACTCGACGATCAACGCTGGATCCCGACAGCAGAGCAACCAGCACCGGACGGCCAGACCGGCACCGGTGCTTTTCTCTGTGCGCCGGGTTTGTTTACGGCCAGCGCGATAGCGAAAAACAATGAGGGGTTGTGGGCTTTCCTCAGCGATAACGCCCAAGGGCATACTGTCCGCACCGAAGACATTTCGTGCAATTTGTGGCAACAGGTGACCGATAAAGCAAGCGCACGCACCGCCAAGGATATGCTCTTCGACCAAGTCAGCAAGTCGACCAGCGGCACCGTCGCGCGTTATCTCAACGTTAAGATCTCGGTGCCCTTCAGCAAACTCATCGTCGACACCGGTATTTCTCCGAATATGGTGACCTTTTTCTTGGTCCTGTGCCCAGGGCTACTAGGCGCTTATATCGTCACCCAGCCCGACAATTACTTGCGGCTATGCGTCGCGGGCCTACTCTGGCAATTGGCCTCGATCCTCGACGGTTGCGACGGCGAGGTGGCCCGCGTAAAATTGGCCGAGTCCAAGTTCGGTGCCTGGTTCGACACCGTCACCGACAATCTCGCCTATATCAGTGGCTATTCGGCAATGATCATCGGTATGCGCTGGCTTTATCCGGACGCGAGCTTGCCCCTCTACGCCGGCGTCTCGGCCATCGCCTCGATGGTCCTGACCCTGGGCCTGCTCTATGTCTATGCACTGAAAACCGGCACCGGCAGCCTGCAATACTATCTCGGCGATCTCGGCAGCAAAGTCCCCGAGGGCGAAAAGGACTGGAGCTATCGGCTGTTGGAGCGTTTCGGCTTTATAACCAAGCGCGATTTCCTGTCGCTGGTTATCGCCATCGGCCTGATCGCCAATCAATTTGAAACCGTCTTCTGGTTCCTGCTCGTATTAATTCACTTGGCAGCGCTCGGCGTATTGACCACTCACTTCCGGCTGATGGGCGACCAGGCGAACGAAGCAGAACAGCAACCACAGCTAAGCACTTTTTCGACCGCTCCAGTCAACCGCGAGGAAATAGCGTGAAAATCCTGCAAGTCGCCATGGTCGGCCTGGGTTTCCTGGTTCTGGGGTATCTAGTCGGCCAACTCGGCTTCGACGAGATCCTGCATCAACTCGACGCGATCAAATGGGTTTTCCCAATACTATTGATCCCCTCGCTCGTCTGGAATATTTCCAATACCATCGCCTGGAGCTTCGCCTTTCCGCCCGATGCCTTTAAACCGCGCCTGCTAACGCTATTCGCGGCCAAACTGGCCGGCGAGACGGTCAACCAGCTTACGCCCTTCGCCAACTTGGGCGGCGAGCCGGTCAAGGCCTACTTGCTCTCCCACCGCACCCCGGGCCCCCGCGGCATGGCTTCCGTCGTCATCGACAAAACCGCCCAGTTGGTCGTCGGCCTCAGCTTTACTATCCTCGGGCTCGGCCTGCTATTCTATTATCACGCGGTTTCCGAACTGATCCCGCTCGAATACCGCGTGCTTTTCACCTCGCTGCTCGTCGCCAGCCCGGTAGCCCTCTGGCTCTTTTACAAACGCCAGGACCGGATGTTCACCTCGCTGCTCAAGTTCCTGCGCTCCACCGGTATCAGCACCGATCTGATCGAGCGCAATATGGGCCGGGCCGCGCTCATCGACATCAATATCGGCTCCTTCTACCGCGAACACCGAACCCGCTTCCTCCAAGCCCTGTTTTTCCAGAGCATCGGCTGGTTTATGGGCACCTGCGAAACCTACTTCATTCTCAACGCACTCGACGCCGGCGTCGGTTTCTGGTTCTGTTTCCTGCTCAATTCGCTGGGCGCGGTCATCAATGGTCTGTTCTTCTTTATGCCTTCCAATATCGGCGTAATGGAAGGAAGCCTAGTCTTTCTCTTTTCTAGTCTCGGCCTGGATCCGGCCCTCGGCCTGTCCTTGGGACTCACCCGCCGCCTACGCCGCGTAGTATGGATTTTCATCGGCTGGACTTGTCTCAGTTATATGAGTCGCAATGCGATCAAACGCGGCGCCTCGGAGCCAACAGAAGCGCTCCAGGAGCAAAGCGACCCGCCCCACACCGAGCCATAGGGGACGTGTACTATGCGCCGACACTTACTCGCTTGCTTGGCGGGCTACTGCGTCCTCTCGATCTACCAGACCGACCTCACCTCCACTGCCTTTGCCGCAGATACCCCCCTCGACATCAACGACTACGTCGTTATCGAGGATTTCTCTACCTCCACGCTCGACAGCCTGCCCAGCGGTTGGAGTTGGCGCGGTAAGGACAACGACAAACCCAAGCTCTACGCAGTCCGCGAGACCAATGGACAACGCTATTTGGCCGCGCAAGATACCGGCCTTTCGGTGGTCCTGTACAAACGGGCCGATTGGAACCCGCAAAATTACCCGATCATGACCTGGTGCTGGCGGGCCAACGATCTTCCGCCTGGCGCCGACGAACGCTATACCGAAACCAACGACAGCGCCGCCGGGGTCTATGTCATGGTTTCAAAGACCTTTCTTTTGGGTATACCGCGGATGATCAAATACGCGTGGAGCACGACCCTCGCCAAGGGAACGATGGGCCGCCGTAAGGGCATTGGCCGCCCATGGGTCATCGTCTTGGAGAGCGGAGCGGAAAAACTGGGGCAATGGACCTTCGCAGAGATCGACCTGGCTCGGGACCACGAGCTTACGTTTAAAGGCGATCTGCCCAACAGGATCATCGCCATCGCGGTGCTCACCGACGCCAACCAGACCCGCTCCTACGCAGAAGCCGCCTATGCCGACTTCCGCGCCTGGCCTAAGGCTGCGCTGGGACATATTCCCAACTACTGCGCAAGCCTGGCAAGCGAATGACCGCAACCGTCTGTTCACCGCACCGCCTCCGCAACCGATCATTGCAATTGTGGTAACTGCACCGCTATGAGAATCTGTATCGACGCCCGTTCGTTGCGCGATACCCCCACCGCCCTCGGTCGTTACGCCAGGGTCCTCGTTGAGCATATCGCCAAGTTGGACCGGGAAAACGAGTATATCATCGTCCGGCGTCCGTCTAGCCACGGGCCCATTGCGCAACAGGCCAACTTCCGCGAGATATCGCTGCCGCACGACATCTCCTCGGTGCAGAATATTCTCTGGGGCGCGCGGACCATCAATGCCCTTAAAGCCGACATTTATCACTCGCTATTCCACTTCCTGCCCACCGGCGTACGCGCTGGGGGCATCGTCATCAGCCTGCACGATTTTATTTGGGTCGACCATCCCGCCCTCGCCGACGGCCGGCGCTGGCGCGCTATGGTCAAGGGATCGCTGGGCAGCCTCGGCATCCGCAGGGCCATTGACAATAGCGACCACATCATCGCCGTATCCGAGAGCACGCGCCAAGCCGCCACCGACGCGCACGGCGTGGCCTCCGATAAAATCACAACCGTCTACCACGGCGTGGCCCCCGAATGGCAATGTGGCTTCGAGCAACCCGAAACCACATTGCCAGAAGCCTTGCGCGACCGCCGGTTTATCTTCAGCCTGGGCAATAGCCTGCCCTATAAAAACCTGCCACGCTTACTCCAGGCCTTTGCCGAGATCGCGGACTCGGACCCGGACTTGACGCTCGTTTTTGCCGGCCGCGGCGAAGGCAAGCAACACCTGATGCAAATGGCCCGCTCACTCGGCGTGGCCGACCGAATCCATTTTGCGGGCCAATTGAGCGACGGCGAGATCCGCGCCTGTTTCCAGCACGCGCTATTTTTCGCCTTTCCCTCACTGATCGAGGGCTTCGGTTTACCCGTGCTCGAAGCGATGGCTAGCGGCTGCCCTGTGCTGACGTCGAATTGTTCGTCATTGGCCGAAATCGCTGGAGAAAATGCGGTGCTCGTCGACCCACAATCCAGCGCCTCCATCGCCGCAGGCATGCAGCGCCTGCTAACTGACCCCGAGTTCGGCCAGCAACTCGCCGGCCGAGGCCAACACCACGCAGCAAACTTCACCTGGCAAGCCAGCGCCGAGCAGACCTTACAGGTATACCATCAGTTATCTACGGCGACCCAAACCGCTTAGCCGACATTAAAATCGTTTCTTGCAAACCACATTTCGCTATTAGACCAACGCCATCCCTAGCGATACCCGTATCTCGCCGCCGTCTCACCGCAGATCCCCATAATCACCTCCCGCTCCTCGGCGGTAAAGGGCGCGAAGTACTTGGGTTGATAATCAATCTTTGCGACCCAATCCCCCACCCATCCGTCCGCCGTGTCTAGGTTGCAAAATGCGAGAATATCCGTAATTTTGGGTTCGGCGTCGGCGCATAATTGTTCGAAGGGGACGACGATGCAACGCGTATTTAATTCGTCATTTTGCAGTATTTCGTCATGCGCCCACGCGTAGACCGAGTTCCAATATTCGGCCCATCCCTCCACGTCGCGCCCCTGGTCCCATAACTCCTGGATATAACGGGTCTTGTCGACGGCCAGCGCGATGGGGATACGGCCGCTGCCAAATTCAAAATGCCCCGCGTTGCGCAAATAGCTCAGATGGCTCGCCGTCGAGAATTGCTCAAGGTTAAGCTGGTGCTGCCGGACAATCGACGCGATATGGTCGAGCGGATGGCGCACCGCGATGACAAAGCGCGCGTCGTCGTACATTTTGGCGAGATAGGCGATGCGCGTAATATTGTAGTTGTTCTTTGATACGATTCGCTCGGCGTTCCTGCACAAAAGCAGTTTCTTCAGCGTCTGACGGTAGACCGACTCGAATTCCGCATGCTCGGTCTTTGCCGTGACGACATTGCTCGTCGTCGTGTCGTGCAAATAGTCAAAAAACTGCATCCACAGGATCTCTTCCATCGCCTCCGGGCTGTAGGCGTTGACCATCATGCCGTCGTCATGGGCCCTTTCGCGCTTATTCGCGTCGCCTAAGCCCATCGCGCGAAACAGACGATCGGCCAAGATGGGCGTGAAGACACCGTAATAATCGCAGTACTTAAACGAGGTGAGCTTCTCGTGCGATTCCAGAATGCTGAGCAACAAAGTCGTGCCGGCGCGCGCCAGACCCGTGACGTAAATGGGCGATTCTAACGGGGTCTTTTCCAGCCGGTCCTTAAAAAAACGCGTCTCCAATTTGCCGAGGTCGATCCATATATTCGGCTGGGCGTGTACCAGCCAGCCAAAGGACCGCATGAGTCGCGTGTGGTTGAAATTGTTTTGCATCGCCGATCTGTCGTTAGATTTGTCGAATTGCGAACTTTCAATATAAGCACATCGAAGAGGAAACGCGCTAAGCGCCGCCCCGAAAGAACGAGGTCCCATGTCCGGGTTAGTCCATAAAAGTTATATCGCCACCCTCCTATGCTGTATTCTGTTTCTGGTCTATGTCTACGGTGTGATCGCCTCGATCTTCCACCTATATCCCGCCGATGAGATCCGCATTACCGCCGTCAACGCCTTCGGCCATCTTACCTATCTCAAAGAGAGCATCACCGACAGCAAAAACCAATATACCAGCACTATGTGGTTTGACGACGATAGCACCCCTTCGGGAGCGATAGTACACGACGCCGGCGCCATGCAGCCCGGCTACACCCTGGTCTCGAAAAACAAAACAGCGGCGGTGCTGATGGACCGACAAGGCCATATTCTGCACGAATGGAAATACGACTTCGCCACCGCCTTCAGCGAAGCAGACTACGACCCGTTTCCGCAGCAGCCCGATATGCTGCACTGGCACCGTACCTGGGTTTACCCCAACGGCGACCTGCTAGCCAACCACGACTACGTAAACCACTACCCCTACGGTTATGGCCTAGTCAAACTCGACCGGGACTCAAACGTACTGTGGACCTACACCGGCACCGCCCACCACGACTTCGACATCGATGCAAACGGCAATATCCACACCCTGATCCAAGAGGCCGGTATGGATAAGATCGGCAATATCAATCCGCCCTACATCGAAGATTTCGCGGTGGTAGTCGATGGTAACACCGGGCGGGAGATAAGCCGTTTTTCCCTCTTTCAGGCATTAAAAAACTCGCCCTACAGACACATGTTCGAAGAGTGGCAGACCACCAAGCACAGCGAAGTCACCCACACCAACGCGATCCGCCTCATCAGCGAGACCTGGGCGCAAAATGCAAATATACCGCGCGTAAAAGCCGGGAATTTGTTAATTTCACTACGCAATCCCAACGCTTTCATCATCGTCGATCCGGACACTGAAACCGTGCGCTGGTATGGCGAGGGCGTCTGGAAACAGCAGCACGACCCGGATCTCTTAGATAATGGCCGCGTCTTGCTCTTCGACAACCAGGGCGCGCCCGACAGCCCCTACGGCCACAGCCGCGTGTTGGAAATCGACATCTTTACGCACGAGATCTACTGGAATTATAAGGGCACCGACGAGGCCAGTTATTTCGACAGTTGGATCCGCGGCGCCCAACACCGACTGCCCAATGGCAACACACTAATAACCGAGTCGCAAGGCGGCCGCCTGCTCGAAGTCACCCGGGATCGAAAAATCGTCTGGGAATATTACAATCCCGACCGGGCCGAATACGAGGGCAAAACCTTGCGTGGAATGATGACCCAAGCCCAAAGGATTCCCGCCGATGCCGTCCCGTTTCTCAATAATTAGTCTCTTTTGTGCAGCGTTGCTATTGTGCAACAGCGCCGCCGACGCCTATATCGGCCCCATCATCATCATCGGCGCGGTCGGCAGTATGTTCGGTTGGGTCGCGGCAGTTGGCGTCGCGGTGCTGGTCGTCGTGTCGTATCCGTTCTATTTGTTGTACCGGAAAAAGAACAACCGCAAGCAGGGCAAGGTGGAAGAAGTTGAGAGCACTGAGGAGGGATCTGCTGGCGGGTAGTTCTCATGCTCGACTAAAATAATAATCATATCTTTCCTTAGACCTGATTGGCCTGCGATTGCCCACCGAATAACGCATCTATAAACAGAAGGAGATGCGTCCCTTGTGGCCCAATTGGCCTTGGTGTAGGTTAGGGCTTGTTTGGTGAATCCCGATGGTTCGAGGAGACGGTATGCGCCTTTATACTGTACTGTGGGTGGCCGTCGCAGCAGCATTCGGCCTGACGCTGGTCCTGGACATGACTCAGCAAAAGACGGTGTCTAAGGATAAGATCGTCATCGCCTTCGCCTCGATGTGGGCTCCGGGTGAACCGATGATGAAGGGTTACGAGCAACTATTTCGCCGCTTCGAGCAGGAGCACCCCGACTACGAGGTAGAACCGCGCTGGGATGGTCGCTGGGTACTGTCCGCATTGCGGCCGCGGCTGCTGACCGGCACGAATATTCCCGATATCGTCAACACCGATCGCGACGCGCTCTTAGTGCTCGTCAAGACCGGCTACACCGCGGCGCTAGACGACGTCATCGACCGCATCGCGTATCCACACGACCGCGGCGAACAACCCGCGTCCGACAAGCGATTGCGCGACGCCTTTCTGCCGAAGATCCTAGAACGGTGCCACTACCAGGCGGGCGACGGTCATCCTGCGGGACTCTATCTCCTGCCCGCCGGGGTCTGGTCGGGCTTTATCTTCTTCAACCGCCTCCACTACGAGCAACTCGGTTTGCAAATACCCGCCACGTGGTCGCATTTTCTCGCCAACTGCCGGGTGATCAAAGAGCAATTAAAGGACCAAGGCATTGCGCCGCTGGCAGCCGACAAGGACTCATACTCCACATTATGGTCCCAGTTTTTGCTCAACCGGACGCTTGGCGAGCAAGTCGTGCAACGCAGTGTCGAGGGCTCCGGCCCGCGCTTCGATACGGACCCGCGCTACCGGGCTGTGTTCCAGGCGATTCGGGATATCCACCAAGACGGTTTCTTCATGTACAGCTGGCGCAGTTCGAAATGGCCCGACGCACAACGCGCCTGGACCCAAGGCAAGGCCACGCACCTGATTTGCGGCTCGTATCTCATCCGCGAGATCCTCGAATACCAGCCCGATCCGGCGATCTTTCGGCTCGGGGCGTTCCCGGTACCAATGTTAGACGCGATCGAATGGGAGGCTATGGGGCCGGTGCCGCTTGGCGACCCGACGGGAGTGACCGCCACAATCGCCGGCCACGCGTTGATGCGAGACGCGCCGAACCGCGCGGGTGCGATCGAGTTGCTGGCGTTTTTGGCCCGCAAGGAAAGCGCGGCCATCCTCAGTGCGGTCGGCAAGGAGATTCCGCCCATCGCGGGTGCGCCCTTTCCCGCGGAACTCGTCGAGATCCAGGATATGTTCCAGACGGCGCAGACCGTCTACAAGACCGGGTTTCACGTATATGCTCCACTATGGAATAAATACCAGTGGAAGGACCTGTACCGGGCCTTCTTTATGGGGGAAAAAACCGAGCACGAGGGCTACCTGACGGTGGACGCATTCCTCAAGAGCCTGCAAGAGCGCACCGACGCCTACCACCGGGCGGGCGGCGAGTCGGCGAGAGGCGGGAAGGACGCCCCGTGAAATCCTCCGCCAAGATAGATATCTTCGGTGGCCCGTGGATGGTGGCGTTCATGGTCGTCCCCGGCATGTCACTATTTGCGGTGTTCGTGCTGTGGCCGACGCTCAACGCGTTGCTCGTGTCGATGCAGTCGTGGACGGGATTCTCGCCGCAATCGCAATTTGTCGGTTTGCAAAATTACGCCAGCCTCATCGAAGACCGGCGGTTCTGGCAGAGCCTGGCCAATACACTCTACTACGTAGTCCTCGGCGGCATCGGGCACTTCGCCTTCGCGTTCCTGTTCGCCAGCGCCCTGAACAGCCCGCGTTTCGCCGGCAAGAAGATTTACCAGACCTTGATCTTCTTCCCGGCATTTATCTCCGTCGTCGGCGTGGCGATCCTGTGGTCGCGCCTATATTCGACGACCGACGGCCTGATCAACCAATTGCTGGCCGGGTTTGGGGTCGAGCCGGGCATCGAGTGGCTCAGCGACCGCAACGCGATGAACTCCATCATCATCTCTTCCATTTGGGCCGGCGTCGGCGGGCAGATGATCCTGATCCTCGCCGGCATGCGGCGCATTCCGGCGACCTATTACGAGGCGGCACGCATCGACGGGGCCAACGAGATCCATCTGTTCTGGCACGTGACGCTTCCGATGCTCAAGGACGTCACCTATGTGGCTCTGTCGCTCTGGCTGATCGGCTCGATGCAGGTCTTCGGACTGGTACAGGCGTTAGATGGTCCGGATGTGACGATAGAACTCGAAACGGTTAGCACCTACCAATACGCCATCGCCTTCAACGCACAGGACAATATCTATATGATGGGCCGCGGCACGGCCATGGCGATTATCCTGGTAATCATCATCGTCCTGCTGGTGGGCGCAGCGCGCATGGCGTTCGGCCGGCGCGAGTTGGAATACTGATATGACGGGGCTCTTGCACAGTCTGATCGCCGGCACGCCGCCGGGTGACCCGCACGACGCGGTGAGTGCGGTGTATTTGCTGTTGTGGGCGTATGTCATCGGCAGCATCGCATTGCTGTTTGGCGTGCAGCGCCTGCGAATCTATCCGCTATACGCGGTGAAGACCGCCTGGGTGACTCTGACGATTCTCGCGTTCGCCTGGGTGGTGATGATGTCGCTGACCACCAACCAGGAGTTCGCCAACCGCCCCGCCGGAGTGTTCGGAGTGATCGGCCGTTTTCCCGTCGCGTTCGGGTCGACGGGTGTCTGGACACACATCTGGTGGATCCCGCTCGTTGCCTGGGTCCCGCTGTGGGCCGCCGGGGGCATGGCCGAACCGGGCACAGTGCGCCGCCGCCGTCTGCGTGGTGCGCTGGCGATTATCTCCGCCGTCGTCTTCCTTCCATTGGCCAAGCTGGTTATCGGCTACGAGCACTGGGCCGCCTACGACAATATCGTCGACAACTACCGCGTGGCGTGGTCGGTCGCGCGCATGGGGCAATATTTTTTCAACAGCCTGTTAATTTCCCTGTGCGCCGTCGGCTTGGTCATGGCGCTCGGCTCGATGCTGGCCTACGGTCTGACCCGGCTCAGATTCCACGGACGCGGTTGGATAATGGGCGTGCTGATCGCATCGATGGGGATTCCCGGTTTTCTGCTGGTCGTGCCGCTATTCGTGATGATGAAAGACTGGTCGTTGGCGGGTTTCAGCTTTATGGACTCGCGCACCGGGCTGGCAGTGCTCTACGGCGCGCTGGCGATTCCATTTACAACCTTTCTGCTGTCAGCCTTCTACCGCAGCCTACCAGGTGAACTGGCCGAGTCGGCGGCGATGGACGGCGCGACGCCCTGGCAGATCTTCGCCGACATCTACTTCCCGCTCTCCCTGCCCGGCATGGCCACCGCGGCGATTTTCAATTTTCTGAGTGTCTGGAACGAATACAACTTCGCGCTGATTTTTCTGACCAATCCGGAGTTTAAGACCTTGCCCGTGGGCCTCTACAATTTGAAGGTATCACAAGAGTACGCTGTCAACTGGCCGGCGATGTTCGCCGGCATTGTCATCCTTTGTCTGCCGACCTTTCTGATTTTCGTCGTGCTGCAGGAGAAGATCGTCGCCGGTCTGACCGTGGGCGCCGTCAAGGAATAACCACACAACATATAAACGAGATGAAATAACCATGGAAAAAGTGAAAATCGGTGTCCTCGGGCTGCGGCGCGGGTTGAGCCATCTGCGCAACTGTTTGCAGACGCCCGAGGCCGAGGTCATCGGCGCGGCGGATCGCATCGAGGGCATGCGTGACCGCGCCGCCGAGATGTTGGCCGGCATGGATCGCAAGGTCCCGCTGGTGTCGGAATTCGAGCAGTTGCTGGCGCTCAAACCGGATGCCATCGTGCTGGCCAGCAATGGTCGCCTACAGGCAGCGCAAGCCGTGCAAGCGCTCGAAGCCGGGTGTCATGTGCTCAGCGAAGTGCCAGGTGCCTACACGCAAGGGGAGATTCTCCATATCGCCCGCACTGTCGAACAAACGGGCAAGCAGTACATGTTGGCGGAAAACTCGAGCTTTCTCGCCTTTCTCCGCTACTGGCGTCGGTGGGTGATCGAGGGACGCTTCGGCGCGGTGTCGATGGCGGACGGGGAGTATCTGCACTACTTGCCTACGACCCTGGTCAACGCGGCAGGTGAGCAATTCACACCGGCGCAGGCGCGCGAGCAGAACATCTCGAACCTGCGCCCGTTGTGGCGCAGCGACCAGCCGCCGATACAGTATCTGACCCACGACCTTGGTCCCCTGCTGGAGGTGCTCGACGATCGGGTAGTGAGTGTAAACTGCGTCGAGGGGCCCTGGTGGAACTCGCAGACACCGCTACGTGCGGACGGGCAGTATGCGCTTTTCAAGACCGCCAAGGGTCGCTTGATTCGAATTCTGGTGACCCTCAACACGCGACGACCGGGCGCGCACAACTATCGCCTTTTCGGCACTGAAGGCAGCGTCGAGTGGTATTCGCATGAAGGCTTCTGTCGGCGGCTGGATCGCGATCGCGATGAGCGGGATGGCTGGGAGCAGATCGACATCGGTTCGGCACGCACCGATGTGGCCGAGGCCGATTCTGGTCACGGCGGCACGGATATCTGGACGGCGATCACCTTCACGCGGGCGTTGCTGGCAGGCAAGCGGGTGCCGATTGACGTATATCGGATGGCGGATTACACCTTGCCGGGGATTTTGGCCAATCGCTCGGCGGAGCAGGGTGGTGCGGCGATCCACGTGCCCGATATTCGCCGCCAACCCTTCGAGCGGACCGAGTTTTGGGATCATATTGGCCTGCCCGAGGACGAGCCGGAAGGGAAGGCCTATGAATCGGCGCCGGGAGTGACCTACTGACTGCTAGATGATTCCTCGATCCGCAATACCACGCACGTCATATCGTCCCCCTGCGGCTCGGCGCCGATCAGCCGGACAATTGAGCGCTT
>DQLG01000007.1 GCA_015660315.1 Candidatus Latescibacterota bacterium | reverse complement strand
TTGGGGCGGCATCAACGCGCAAAACGCAGTCATGGTGCCCGAGCGCGGGTATTTTTCTGTCTGGTGCCATCAGGAAGATGCAGCCCGATTGGTCCACCGCTGTTTCGAGGCCCATTTAAACAACACCCTGCCCAGCGGCGCGCACTACTTTGCCATCTCGGACAATACCTACAATGTCTTCGACATCGAAACCCCGCGCGCCGAAGTTGGCTACGACCCAGTGCACAACGCCGAAACCTATTACGAGTAATCAGCTGACGCGAAAATCGGGAATCGCCACCGGCGTACCGCCTTGTTGCGCCGAAAGATGCGCGCATAACCCTGGCGCGCTAAAATCTAACGAGCGATAAATATCGATCGGTGGCGGCTGCCCGGCGATCACCGCCCGTATAAAATCGTCGACCATATAATACTCCGACGTGCCGTGGCCACCGGCCAATGCCTCAGCAGGCGCGTTGGGGTGAGAGACCTCTGCCGTAATCGCCGCCGGTTGCTCGTCGCCGGCGCGAAATATCTTCGCCTCTTCCCACGGCACACGGCTATTCTCCAGCGAGCCTTGTGTTCCATAAAAAACCTGCCAGTGCATCGCCGGCTCCCGCGTTAGTGTAAAACCGCACAGTATCTTGATCACCCTTCCGCCCGCCGTCTGGAACAACCCCACCTCCATATCGGTCGAGCCAATTTCCGGTTCGCTATGGCTGCCCGTCGCCATACCCACCACCGACACACAGCGATCATCCAGTATATCCAACAACGGCCCCAAGCTATGCGTGCAATAGTGGATCGGCGGCATCGACGCCCGCCAGGTCAACTCACCGCCCGCATCGCGCATCAAGGTGCGACAATCGTGTATATACTCCGCTTCGGCGTAGAATACGTCACCAATCTCGCCGGCCTGTATGCGCTCTTTCCACACCTGCAAATAGTGGAAGTAGTTCATATTCTCAGCCATCATATAGGTCCGCCCCGTCCGCCTTACTGCTGCCGCCAGCGCCGCGCACTCGTCCAGGGTCCAGGCGGCCGGCACCTCGCTCAACACGTGCGCCCCCGCCTCCATCGCCGCAATCGACTGGCCCGCGTGCAAAGGTGCCGGGGTCGCAACGACGACCGCGTCGAGATTCGCCGCCAACATTTCCGCAAAATCCGCATAAGCCGCCTTGATGCCGAACTCATCGGACGCCTTGTGCCGCAACTCGGCCGCTTGATCGCATACGGCGACGACTTGCGCGTCGCGGTGGTTGTGGAAGGTATGCAGCAATCCCCAACCTCGTCTGAGTCCGGCTACCCCTACTTTTAACATTGATTTTCTTCTCCCAAGCGCAACACTGCGGTCTACAACACACTATACAGAAACCCCAACACCTCGACAAATACGGCAAGGTCAATCGGGCGATGCACCACCTTGCATAATATAATCTGCGACAGGTCCACACACTGCTTGACAATGGCCTGATGATGGGCAATTATGAGTGGGACGAGTAGTATGCGCTACCTTGCTCCGCACATTAGTTCGTCTATTCGTTAAATAGGCGTGTTACGCTACAGTAAAACCGGCATTCTAAAAAACGCACAACAAACGTTATCTGAAATAACGATATTAGATGCAAAAAATATCCAACAAGCACAAACTTGAACAATAGGAACGCTTAAATGAAAGACCTGGCAACGACACCGCAAACACACACCACCCGCATGACCCTCGACGAAATCGATCATTGGGAAAACAACGGGTATTTCATGCGCGAAAACGTATTCTCGCATGAAGAGAACGACCAATTGCGGCAAGTGGCCGAAGATATCGCCGTCGGCAAGCGCAAGATGCCGATGGCCCATATCGACCAGAACGCCCTGGTTCGCGACGGCAAGGACAAGCGCTCCGGTATCTACGCCATGCACAAAATCCACCACCCCAGCTGTTATATCTCGGAGTTCTTTGAGCGCGTGCGCGATATCCGTCTAACCGACCCGCTGGTCGATATAATCGGTCCGGACATTCTCGGCATCAATAACCTCTTCATCTGGAAAGCGCCCGAAATCGGTCTGGGCTTCCCCTGGCACCAGGACAAGTTTTATTTTGGCAAAAGATTTAAGACGGCAACGACGGTCGGCACCTGGACCGCGATCGACCCGGCCGATCGCGAAAATGGCTGCCTCTATGTCATTCCCGGCAGCCATAAGCAGGATATTTCCGTGCACGACGACCTCAAAGGCTCGCAGCAACAAGAATTCAAACTAGCCCGCGACGCCCGCGACGAAGATGGCATCGCCATAGAAGCACCACCCGGCGCGGTCATCTGGTTCCACTCCCACCTGTTGCACAAGAGCACCGACAACCACAGCCAGCGATTCAGGCGCAGCTATGTGTCACATTATTTAAGCGCGCAAGCTGAATGGACGAATCCGGAAAAACCGGGCAGGGGCCAACCGATCATGTGGATCAGAGGGCAGACCTTTGCCGGTAAAGTCCAGGAGGTCGAACGAGCACTGTTGCCTGTCACGGATTAAAAGCGGCGGGCATTTTACGAGGGTGTCGCAGCCCACCATTGCATTTAGCCTACGCCGCTGTGGCTATAAGATACACGATAATGGTCGAGGCAAGAGTTCCGGCCGCTGGAAGACACTAGAGGTGCGCATCGCACAGTACTACTTTCTATTCGATGGGCTGCAGGAAATCGACGAATAGATAGCGCTATAAACTCGCTTCACGGCCCGAACGCGGCAGGCGACAGTTATGCCGGGGGACGTAGGAGTTATACTACGAGACAAAAACTAACAAAGAGGTATTGCATTGCGACAAAATGAGACCACCGGCCAGCCCGACGCAATTCCGATAAAAAAAATGTTGGCCGATTTCCGCAACCAAGACCCGGCGCCGGATCAGGGCGAACTCTTGCACTTTGACGGCGTCGGCGACCGCGATGTCTACAATATCACCGCGCCTTTTTCTTTTGACGGCAAAACCCTTATCGCTGGGCGCGTCGAGACGCGCAACACAGAATCCGCTGAAACCGTGTTCTTTGCACGGCAAGCCGACCACATCTGGCACCCTCACCCGAGCGCACCGATCTTCGCCAAACTGCAGGATCCCTGCATCGCCTTCATCGGTGGCGAGTTGGTTATCGGCGGTGTCGAATTCCCCGTAGAATTGCCGGGTCGTGACGCGCCCGGCTGGCGCATGAGCTTTTACCGCGGCACGAATCTCGAGACACTACGCCCCTTCCTGCAAGGCCCCGACCATATGAAAGACATCCGCCTCGTCGAGTTGGCCAACGGGCGGGTCGGTGTATGCTCCCGCCCACAAGGAGCGCTCGGAGGCCGCGGGCAAATCGGCTTCGCGTCGGTAGACAGCCTCGATGAACTCACGGCGACGACCATCGACGCGGCACCTCTATTGGCCGGCCAGTTTCTATCCGAAGAATGGGGCGGTGCCAATGAACTGCACTTGCTTGCCGACGGGCGTCTCGGTGTGCTCGGCCATATCGCCTGGATGCAAGGTAGTGGTCCCAAAGAAGAAAAGCACTATTACCCCATGACCTTTATCTTAGATCCCTCAAACAACGAGCACTCGCCCCTGCAGATTATCGCCAGCCGCGATGATTTCCCAGATGCAGCGCCCAAACGGCCCGGCCTGCGCGATGTTATCTTTTCCGGCGGACTTCTGCGCAAAGGTGGCGAAACCTGGCTCTACGCGGGCCTGGGCGATGCCGCCGCCGGCCGCGTCCGCATCGTCGATCCTTTTTCGCAGTATTGATTACTTCGCATTGCCATCACTCTAGGACCGCTGCCTACCCTCTAATATGCCGCTAAGATTGTAGGTCATCTTGGCGGCATGTAGGTGCTCTCTGCATCGTGACGACCAGGCGTGGGTATTTCTATTATCGAGGGCATCTTGGGGGCACCTAGACAGTCTCTAAGCGCCGTTGATCTATAGGCGTCCGGGCACGAACCAGGTGCGGTCGCCGATAGCAAAAAATTGGGTTCTCAGCAACGGGATAACGCCGCCTATTTCCCCAAGATACTGCCTTGCAGATTCTCAAAATACGAGCAGCTTTGTAAGCGCCGAATCATGGCACCCACTGTTGGGGGAGTTTATGCCCGGCCGGGAGATTCCTATCCAAACGGTTAAGAGCCACCCACCTTAAACTGTCCCCCTCCCGCAACATTTACTACATTACCGCCTAACAAACACCAACAGGAGGCCGAGATAGCAATGAACGACACGGAAAAATTTCTCTTCGACCTCAACGGCTACCTAAAAGTCCCCGCCCTTCTCAACGACGACGAAGTAAAAGCCCTCAACACCGCCTTTGACGCCAACGACGACCAACGCGGCGAAGACGGCAATCACAACCCCGGTGACGGCGACACGCTACAGGGCAAGCGCCGCGGCATATTCCACGGCATGCTCGAATGGGAGCAGCCCCACAGCCTGCCCTTCCGCGCACTGCTGGCCCATAGAAAGATCGTCCCCTACCTCGACACTCTGCTGGGCCGCGGCTGGAAAATGGATCACTCGCCCTTTATGCTTTGCGGCGGCAAAGGATCCGAAGGCCTGATCCTGCATGGTTCAACCGCCCGCCATTTCAACGGCTCGCAACACTATACTTACGGCAACGATCAGATGCGCTGCGGCATGATCGTCTGCTCTTTCCAACTTGCAGACGTCAATGAGGGCGACGGCGGCTTCTGTTGTATACCGGGCAGTCACAAGGCCAACTTCCCGCTGCCCAAAGACATCCGCAACTGGGAAGCGCACCGCGAAATAGTCTACAACGTACCCTGTAATGCCGGCGACATGGTCATATTCAACGAAGCGACCCTGCACGGCACCCTGCCCTGGCAAGGCGAACGCGAACGACGATCACTGCTCTACCGCTACTCGCCCAAATTCCTGCATTTCGCCGGAGGGACCTACGAGACGAGCCAACCCGCATGGGTCAGCAAACTGACCGAAGCGCAACAAGCCGTCTTGGAGCCGCCCTATATTTACGACAGACCCTTGATTGAAGAAGACGGTGAAACCGTGGCACGGCCCCGCGTCGGTTAACCTTGCCCTCGGGAAAGAACCACCTCAAGGCCGAAATCGCCGCCTTGGCCGCGATCATCGCAATCACCGTCGGCGCCAACTTCGCTTTTGAATTAGCCAACTGGGAAGACGAGTTCCGACCCCTGGCGCTCGTCTTTTCCGCCGCCTATCTGTTCTCGGCCCTATTGCTCTCCCCGGACCTCGACCTCGCCCGCTCCGACCCGCACAACCGCTGGGGCTACCTGCGCGTCTGCTGGATCCCCTACGCCAAACTCTTCCGCCACGGCGAGCTCTCGCACAAACCCCTTGTCGGTTCCCTGAGCCGTTAGCTCTGCCTATGACTATGGG
>DQLG01000531.1 GCA_015660315.1 Candidatus Latescibacterota bacterium | reverse complement strand
CGGATCACGATAGATCCCCTTGGCTGCAATGTGAGCCCCGCGACGGCGCTCAATCGTATCGTCCAGCCCAAAGACCAAGCGGCCTTGAGGGGCAAAGGTGGCGATCAGTAACTGCAACAAAATTTGGCTCCCTTGAAGAGAAGACCACACGCAGCGATTGAGCACTCGATGATAGGTTTGGAAATTGGGCTGTTGATCCAGGCCCATCACCCGCAAAAGAGCACTGGCCGTGCGTTTACCCGGTGCCAGGATCGCACCGGTCAACAACACCTGAGCATGCGGCCACACCCGGCTAGAAAAAAGTGGGGCAAAGTGCGACATAAACTGTATTATATCTTGTGGCAGGGGTCCCATCATAGCCTCCTAAAGCGTAGAGATGATTCGACACCATCTATACTAGGAGATTATAGGACCGCTGCCATTCCTTTTGGATAAAGTCGAGCTGAGAACCCATTTGTATATTGCATCTATTAGGTTATGATTCGTGGTCATCTCAATCAAGCAGACCACGGTGCCCCTTCACAAGCCCTGCTATCTGTATAGCCGACTGTTTACTACCCGACACCATCTTGCGTTGCATGAGGAAATATATGTCTATCCTACCCCGCACAATTCTTCGTTCTTGTATGGCCACTCTGCGACACCCATACTCGGCTCTAAACGTTAAGACACCAGCACCTTTGTCAACGATCTGCGACCGGTCGTGGGGCCGCCCTACAGCTGCGGCGGCCCAGAGCGATTTGTCTGGGAAACGCCTCGCGCATATCCTTTTAGCTCAGCTGGTCATTCTCGGTTGCTGGCTGCTTTCGACGCAGCAGGCAGAGGCGCTAATTACTGATGAAAGCCAGGTTCAATTCCTCTACTTCGGCCATTTAGAGTATCGCTTTGAAAATGAGGCAACCGCCAACCATTCCTTCTTCTCACTTGGTGAGCAAGACTTTTTCGTTGTGGCCGAGATTGCACCCCGACTCTCGTTCCTCGGCGAAACGGTGATCAAGCCCGCGGCTCAGGCTGCGACTGGCTTTGCTCCGAGTATTGAGCGGGCCCTGCTCCGATACGACTATATCGACAATCACAGCATCACCGTCGGCAAGCTTCATACGCCGCTTAATTATTGGAATGATCGATACCACCACGGCAGACTCTTTTTCCCCACCATCGATCGACCGCTCGGATTCTCTTCCATGATTCCCATTCATACTCTGGGGCTGAATTTGCACGGGCAAAACCTAGGACGCCTACACTTTGGCTATGACCTGGTGATGGGCAATGGAATCTCGTCGAGCGAGACGGGAAAGGAAGGGACTTCGATGTCCGTATTGGCATCGGCACATTTCAATCCGATCGAGGGATCGCGACTTCAGATTTCATACTACAGAGACTCTATAAACAAGGACTGGCACGGAGGACATACCGGCCATAGCACGTACCAGAACGACATAAACCTGCACCTATTCAACATCAGTCTTGCCTACTTCGGCAAGCGACTGGAATTCTTGAACGAAGCCGGTTACCAGCGTAGCTATTCTGATTCCACGGGGTTTGAAATGGCCCAAGACTTCACAAACTTTGTTTATATTGGCTATCGGTTCACCGAAATTTCAACATCTTACGCAATATTGGACTTGCTCGAAATATCCGAAAAGAATTTAGGAGCTAAACGTGGGACTCCGAGAAAAATCGGCGTAGGCTACAAGCGCGAATTCAGCCCCTATGCCAACATTAAAGCCCAGCTAGTTCAAACCAGCCCAATCGAGACCACACAAAAAAAGAGCCGTAGTTTCGAACTCCAACTCTCATATGGATTCTAGACACTATGAACAAGATTACTCTATGGGCAATGCTCTTGATTCTCTTTCCCAACATGGTGCGGGGGGAATCCGATTTTGAAGAGCTGATCATTATCGCTAATTCGGTTCCGCAGCAAACGATGTCCTTGCAATCCGCAAAAGACCTCTTCCTGGGCAAACGCACACTTTGGCCAAATGGCAATGCCGTGATAATTGTGATTCCAGGTCGGAAATACCCCTTTTCAGAAGCTGTGGCCCGATCCATTTACAACACCTCACCCAACGGAATGCAAAAATTCTGGCTCGCTCTCGTATTCCAAGGTCGAGTAAAACCACCGATCCTGCTCAAGTCGGCAAAGGCGATTGTTGAATTCGTTGCCGAACACGAGGGGGCGATAGGGGTAGTGCCCGCCAACTCCGAAAATATTCCGTCAGAGTTGATTCTGCGAATCCAAAAAAAATGATGCACCGCCTGAACCTCAACAATATCACATTCAATATATGGCTCCCCTATGCAGCCAGCATACTCTTCGTCACTGCAGTCATGGGAGTATATTATCCATCGCGTCAAGAGGAGTTGTTCAGGGCCCATCAATTAGAAGCGTTGAATCATTTGTCGAGGACCGTCGCGCTCGGTGTCGAAATATCTCTCGAGCTTGAGAACTTCGAGGGGTTAACCCGTTCCATAGAATATATTGCGAACGAAGATAAATTCACCTTTGCCGCCGTCATTCTCGACAATCCGCAGCACGAGTACGAAATTCTCGCTCGCTACCCGGAGGGTGCCGCGGTGGAAACCGCACTTCAAGAGAGATCGGACTATCTGATTGGAGAGCAACCTTTCAGCGCCTCTAATTTTCGCGGCAAGGTAATCGTTGCTATGGACAAAGCGACCTCTGACCAAACGATTGCCGAACTCAACCGCCCAATATACTACCTTCTGATCGCATCGTTTTTCGCGACGATTCTTTTGTCCCTGGTCTTCGCACAACGGATCGCGAGACCGATTATGGAGATTACTTCCCACGCACAGGCCCTGCAACGGGGAGAGTACCAAACCGAGATCCCCCTTTCGCAGGGAAAGGACGAAATTGGAGTCCTGCAGAATGCCCTGATATCCCTTCGCGATGATTTGCACCAGCGCAAGATGGAAAACGACCATCTAACCGCAAACCTCGAATCCATGATTAGTCAGCGCACCGCCGAATTGAGCCAGACGCTCGAGGATCTAAACCGCGTCCAGGGCGTAGCCCGTTTGGGTACCTTTACCTTTTTAAGAGATCTGCAGCTCTTAAAAATGTCTCCTATTGCGCAGGAAATCACCGGCCAGGACCAGAGCCAAATTGGCTACGAGGACTTCCTTGACTTATTGGATAGGGGCGATAAAGAAATGCTGAGATCCTGCCTAACCCAAGGCTGTCCCGAGGGTCGGGCATTCAAACAAGACGTACGGCTGTGGGCCGGAGACCAGACGACCTGGGCTTCGATCATACTGGAGAGCTTCCACGACGACAATATCGTTCTAGGTATTATACAGGACGTCAGCGAGCGCAAGCACGCAGAAGATGCACTACGGGCAAGCGAAACGCGCAAAGCCGGCATCCTGGAGTCGGCACTCGATTGCATTATCACGATAGACGCTGCAGGGCATATAATCGAGTGGAACCCAGCGTCAGAGGAGACCTTCGGCTATACGTATGCAGAGGTCATTGGGCAGCCCTTGACCCCCTTTATCATCCCGTCGGCAATGCATGAGGACCACAAAAAAGGAATAGCGCATTATTTAACGACTGGAGAGGGACCGGCACTTAATAATCGAATCGAACTACCGGCGCTACGGGCCGATGGGTCTGAATTGATCGTCGAAATAGCGATCGTTCCCATCAAGACCGGGGACTCCGTTATATTTACGGCCTATTTGCGCGATATAAACGACCGCAAAGAGGCCGAGAGAGAAATCCAACGGCTGAACGAAAATCTGAAAAACCGCGTAGTCGAACAGCAGCAGACCGCCGAGAAGATGCGCCTAATCGCCGAAGAGGCCGAAGCTGCAAACAAGGCCAAAAGCGCTTTCTTGGCCAACACCAGTCACGAGATCCGTACTCCGATCAACGCTGTTATGGGCATGGCGCAGGCCTTAAGAGAGGAAGGTTTGGACAGCACAGTTAATGAACAGATCGACACTATTCTGGGCGCATCGGAGTCTCTTTTGGGGATCATAAATGATCTCCTCGACCTCTCAAAGATCGAGTCCGAAAGCCTCAGTTTGGAGTCGGCGCCTTTCGATCCGGTCGAAGTTTTCAATAAGGTCCAGCAGACCCTGGCATCCAGCGTGGAACCAAAGGGCATCTCCTTTTCGATCTTTGCCGATACGAACCTGCCCCGCCAGGTCAAGGGCGACGCCCTGCGTCTGCGACAGGTCCTTTTAAACCTCGCCTCGAACGCGATCAAGTTTACCGAAATCGGAGGTGTCGAAATAAGGTTGACCTCGCAAACCGATGGTGAGGACATCATGCTAGAGTGCGAGGTCCGCGATACGGGCTCCGGCATACCCGCAGACCGTTTAGATGCCATTTTTGAACCCTTTACTCAGGTGGATAACACCATCACGCGCACCCATGGGGGAACCGGCCTCGGCCTTTCGATTGCCAAGCGATTAGTGGAAATCATGGGAGGCACCATAAGCGTCGAATCGCAATTGGGCAGGGGCAGTACTTTTCGCTTTGAGATTCGCGTATCACCGGCTGATCTTACCGAAGCCGATATAGACGAAGAAATAGCAGTAGCTCCACTCCTCCGCGCACTGCATATCCTGGTCGTTGAGGACAACAAATTCAACCGTCATGTCTGTCGTGCTCTGCTGGGAAAAAAGCACCACATAGCCGAAGCCGTTAACGGCTTAGAGGCCCTGAAATTACTCCGTACGCGGCACGATTTCGATCTGATACTGATGGACGTACAGATGCCGGAGATGGACGGCCTCTCGGCTACGGTCGAGATCCGCCGTCTGGAGACTCAACACGGTTGGCCGCGGATCCCGGTGATCGCCCTTACCGCCAATGCCATGGATGCAGACAAGCAACTGGCTCTGGATGCCGGCATGGACGACTTTATTTCTAAACCGATCCGCAGGGAGACGCTACTTGCTATTATTGCCCAAAACGTCGACAAATTGCCCAATAGGGCACAATCCACCACCTAAGGGCATTCGTGCACACAACGGTATTCAGTGTTCGGAGTCGGCCTGTCGGTACAGTCCGAACCACCACTGAGGCCGGCAAGAACGCCACTAACGACCGCTACAACTCCAATGCAACTGTGACCACAGCAGAGCCTTGACCATCCGTCTCCACGCCAATACCGTGGATGTAGACCAATTCTCCCCCATAATAGCCGGTCACTGTAACCTTCCCTAGATTACTCTAATTTGGGCTCCATAGCGGCTAAAAAGCAAGGTGACCGGCGGCGTGCTTTCGCAGCGCTGTTTCACTCACAGTGCTGCGAATGTCGAAGCGAATCGACGATACGGAAAGTTCTGCACGGCCGTCAAGTGTCAAGATAACCGCAATTCTGCTGGCTAGATCTGAAGCGCCCCTAATTTGTCGATACGGACAAGGGCGGG
>DQLG01000471.1 GCA_015660315.1 Candidatus Latescibacterota bacterium | reverse complement strand
GGGACTATTACGAAATTTTCAAGGTGCTGTCCGAGGGGCCGGCTCCCGACCACTATAGGGCGTCTTTTTTGCGCGGGAGTTACTGGAAGGAGTTTCGCGTCCAATGGGATAAGATGGTAGATCGGTTGCAAGATCAGCTGGAACCGCGCGTAGACGGCGATGTGGTCAAGGTGCTGGTCGAGCGGATGGCCGGTGCCGGTCGCGGGGGCATGTTGCTGAGCCCCGAAGATCAGGAGGTGGCCCTCGTCCGCTTTAAGGGCGGGCAGGTCACGGTGATGGATTTTGCCGAAACGTATAATGCCTATTGGTTTATCCGTTCGGTTTCCTTCGACAGCAGCGGGATCTCCGAATTCATCCACCGCGACCTATTGCCGCGGACCTTAGTTTATCAGGCGGCGCAGCAGGAGGGGTTGGACCAGGACTCGACGATCGTCGCCTGGTTGGCGGCTAAAGAAGAGTCACTGTTGCTGGAAGCCCTGAGGGAAACACAGGTCGTGCAACGGGTCGAGGTCGACGATGCTGCAGTCAAGGCCTATTACGACGACAATCCGCAGTTGTTTATGCAGATGGAAGAGTTCCAGGTGACAGAGATTCTAGTAGCGACCCGAGCAGAGGCGGAAAAACTCGTGCAACGGATTCGCGGGGGGGAGGACATGGAGCAACTTGCCGCTGGCCATACGATTCGCTCCGACGCCGAGGGGGGGCATTACCACATGCACAACCACCCCTCCGAAAGGCGGGTCTTCGGTGCGCTCTACGATTCGGTGGCAGTGGCGCAGATCGGTGCGCTCAACGGTCCGGTCAAACTCGATGCGGGCTATTCGGTTTTCAAGGTGCTTGAGCGCATTCCTGCCCATCCTACGCCCTTCGGGCAAGCGGCTTCGCGGGCTAAGTGGTGGGTGCAGAAAGAGCAGGAGAAGGCGCTCTTCGACGCGTTATTCGTTCGCCTCAGGGAAAAACACGCGGCGCAAATCGTCGTCTTCGAAGAGCGGCTCAGCGCCTTGGCGGCGGAATAAGCCGCTGCCCATTTTCTTTGGCACCATTATCCCACAAATATGGAGTTCGAAGTGTATGGCGAATGAGTGTCCGAAAGTGCTGGTAGCCGGTGGTGTGGACGATAAAGAGCTCTACCTGGCGCCCGAGGACCAACAGCGCTTGGCGTCGTTTGCCGATTGGAGTTTTGTGCCCTGTAAAGAAGGGGCATTACTCGGAACGGACGGACAGCCGCAAGACGAAGAAGCTTGGATCGAACGGATCGGCGATGCCGAGGCCATCGCCATTTATCCGGGTGCGCCTAACCTCAGCGCCGAACTCATCGAGCGCAATCCCACCCTGAAGATCGTCGGCGAATTGAACGGCGACCGCTTTGCCCAGCGGATCGACGTGGAAAAGGCTTGGGAAAAGGGCGTCGAGACGGTGGATACGACCAATGGCTCATCGTATCCGGTGGCCGAATGGGCCTTGGGGTTGATTCTCGTCTCACTGCGCAACGCCGGCTATTATATGCGGCGTTTTCTCGCTGGCGACTGCCGTAAATCACGCGACAACCCGAGCTTTTTGCGCGGCGAGTTGACGGGTAAGCGGGTGGGTTTAATCGGCTGCGGCCACGCCGGGCGCCGGCTGGTCGAGTTATTGCGCCCTTTCAACGTCGAAATTTCGGTGTACGACCCCTATTTGTCGCGAGCGTTGGCCGAAGCGCTGGATTTGCGGCTGACTTCGCTCGAGCGCGTGCTCTCGCAGTCTGACGCAGTAGTCTGCCTGGCGCCTTTGACTCCGCGCACCGAGGGCATGATTGGCCCGGCCGAGCTCGAACTAATTCCCCCGGGCACGGTGCTGGTGAATGTCTCCCGTGGTCCGATTATCGACGGCGAAGCGCTAGTCGAGCGGCTCAAGCGCGGCGATATCATCGCCGGCCTCGACGTCTTTGATCCGGACCCGATTCCGGCGGGTCACGAGATTACCGAGTTGGAAAATGTCTTTCTGAGTCCGCATATTGCGGGGGTCACCGCCGCCAGCTATCGGCGTTTTTTTACTTTGATGGTCGACGAGTTACAGCGTTTTTTCCACGGCTATGAAACGTACTATAATCTGACTCCCCGCTCATTGGCCGATCGTCGGGGCCACGACTTCGCGGCCCGTTAGGCGATGCTGTCGCGCCGATTATCAGTCGCGATTTCGTTTGAGGTTATTGCAAGAATACCGCAGCCCCTGTCGTGGCTGGTGCTGATGGTGGTAGCGATGGGCGTGTCGGCCTGTCAAAACGAATCCACGGAAATGCAAACGGACTATCGAGCTGCGACCGCTAAATCCGGTCCTTCGTTTGTCGAGATCGCGCAGGAGGCCGGCATCGGCTTTCGCCATATCAACGGGGCGAGCGGTCGCTATTACTATGTGGAAGCCTATGGTTCGGGCGCGGTTTTTTTGGACTATGACAACGACGGTTATCAGGACCTCTATGCGGTCAACGGTGCGCCGCTGCCCGGTTTTGAAGCCGATGGCGTTCCGACCAACGCGTTTTACCGCAATCGCGGCGATGGTACTTTTGCGGATGTGACAGTGTCCACGGGCACGGGCCATGCGGGTTATGGCATGGGCAGTTGCGTTGGTGATATCGACAACGACGGTTTTGCAGATCTCTATGTGACCAACTTTGGGCCCAATGTGCTCTACCGCAATCGCGGCGATGGCACTTTTGCGGATGTAACGGCCGCTGCCGGTGTCGGCGATGCTCGGTTAAGCACCAGCGCGGCCTTTGCCGATATCGACAACGACGGCGACCTCGACCTTTATGTGGCCAATAATGCCCGAATCGATCTGGAAAGCGACGAGGGGTGCCGCCGCGGGGAGATCCCGGTTTATTGCGCGCCGACAGAATATCCGGGGGAATCCGGCGTTCTCTATCGCAACGACAGCAGCGGAAAATTTGCCGATATCACGCGACCAGCCGGGTTATACAACGAAGCAGGTCGGCAACTAGGCGTGGTCTTTGGTGATTACGATACCGATGGCGATACGGACCTCTATGTGGCCAACGATATGACGGCGAATTTCCTCTATCGCAACGACGGCCAGGCACGTTTTGCCGAAGTGGGTTTGAGCGCCGGGGTCGCGCTCAGCGAGAGCGCCCGCCCGGAGGCCGGGATGGGTACCGACTTCGGCGACTTTGACCGGGACGGCGATCTCGATATCGCGGTGTGCAATTTTCAATGGGAGGCCTGCCGCCTCTATCGCAACGACGGCGACGACGCGTTTGCGGACATGAGCTTTGCTTCGGGTTTGGGCGAGCCGACGTTGGCGACGCTGACCTTTGGCACTGATTTTCTCGACTACGACAACGATGGCGATCTCGATCTCTATCTGGCCAATGGCCACGTGCATCCAGAAGTCGAGGCTTTCGACAAGGCCACTTCCTATCCGCAGCTTGACCAGATTTTTGTCAATAATGGATCCGGCAAGTTTGCGTTGGCGATTGAAGATATGGGTCCGGGCATGGCCCTTGCGGGGGTGAGTCGGGGCGCAGCGTTTGCCGATATCGACAACGACGGCGATATGGACGCCTTCATTTCCAATAACAACCAGCGCCCCTTTTTGTTGCGCAATGATGGCGGCAATCGCAACCATTGGCTCGCGATCAAGACCATCGGCCGAGTTAGCAACCGCGACGGAATCGGAGCGCGGGTCAAGGTCATTAGCGGTGATCTGGTCCAGATCGAAGAAGTGCGTTCAGGCAGTAGTTATCTCTCGCAGAACGATCTGCGAGTTTATTTCGGGCTGGGCCGGCGCGAAAGAGTCGACCGCGTCGAAATCCGCTGGCCCAACGGGATCGTGCAAATTTTAGAAGAAATGGCTATCGACAGTATTCATCGGGTGGAGGAACCGGAGACCTCCGGCTAGAATGGATATACGCGAACTGCGGCAAAATGTTCGAGCGTGGACTTCGATCGGGGTTGTCGTCTGTCTCTTGGCCGGATGTGCATCCACCACTGAGGATGCACCCGTCGCCGAGGAGAGCCTGGGAGAGAGGGAGCAGCGCTACGTGCGCGCGGTCGCCGCAGATAGCGCGGATGTCGAGGCGAACTTCGGCCTTGGTCAGGTGTACTACGAACAACAACGCCTGACGCAAGCCCTGCAGGCCTTTCGTCGGGCGCGGGAGTTGGACTCCGCCCATAGCGGGGCGCGGGTGGGGATCGGCAAAGTTTTGTTTGCGCGTGGGCAGTTGCAGCAGGCGGTGGAGGAATATCGGGGTGCCGCGGAAATATGCGCCGATTGTGCGGACGTGCATCGGGGGTTGGGTGCGGTGTATTTGCGGCAACGGCGTTACGACGAAGCCCGCGAGGCCTATGGGCAAGGGCTCGCCAGCGAGCCAGGCCATGCGCCCTCGCACTACAATCTCGGCGTGGCCTTCTCCCAACAAAGCGCCTATGCGGAGGCGGCCGAGGCGATGCAGCGGGCCATCGAGATCGACCCCGGCTACATTCTGGCGTATACATCGCTAGCTGATGTTTACTGTCTCAGGCTGGGGCGTTGCAGCGATGCCGTGAAATTACTCGAACGGGCTATAGAGCGGGATCCGGCGGCTGTCGAGCCCCGGGTCGGTCTCGGCCGGGCGCGGCTGAGGTTGGGGCGCGATGAGGCGGCGGTCGGGGTGTTTCGGGAGATCGTCGCGGCGGACACCACCGTAGCCAAGGCGTATAATGGGCTCGGAGTGGCCTATACCCGGCTGGGTCAATTCGAAGCGGCCGCAGAAGCCTTGCGCCGGGCGATCCACCTCGACCTGCTAAACGCGGAAATTCACTACAACCTAGCTCAGGCCTATAAAAAGCAGGGCAAGGTCGAGGAGAGCCAGGTGGCGATGAATGCTTTCAACCGCATCGACGTCTACACTGACGATATCCGCCGCTGGCAGACGGTGCTCGCCGGCAATCCGCACGATGCGATGGCCCATTTCGAGATGGGCCGGATCTACGCCAGGTTGGGCGTCGTGAACGAAGCGATGGAGGAATTCCAGCGATCGCTAAAGATAAATCCCGCCTATGCTCCGGCCTGGCAAAGCCTGGGCAACGCCTATGCCCGGCTGAAAAATATCGACCAAGCCATCGTCGCCTACCGCAAGGCGTTGGCCGAGGACGACGCCTATGCGCTGGCCTGGTACAATCTCGGCAATGCCTTGTTCATAAGAGGGGACTTGCAAGCGGCGCGCCAGGCCTTTGTGGCGGCTATCGAACGCCAGGAAGGTTATGCGGATGCCTACCACGGCCTCGGAGGGGTGGACTTACGCGCGCAATCGCCCGAGGTGGCGATCGGCCATTTTCGTGCGGCGCTGGCGGCGGATTCGAATTATGCTCGGGCCCATTATGGTCTGGCGCTGGCCTATCGGGATCTAAAGGATTCGCTGAGCGCGGTGCAGGAGCTCGAACTATTCAAACAAAAGCAGGGCGCAAGTGGCAGACCATAATGCCGTATGTTTACAAAGCACAAGCAGAAGGGTGCAAAAATGACCATAGATGCTGCAGTCCCTCCTATGCAACCGATGTCGGACTACGAGAAATTCATCTTCGATCTGAAGGGTTTTGTTGGTCATCCCGAATGTGTTGACAGCAGCGGAAATTAAAGCCGTTGGTGTCCATGCTGAAGTCTTTAAGAAAGATCCCGACAGCTTGCCCGTATAACACCGTGCCCCGATGGCCGAGCATCGCCATAGTTTCTTCCGCGATGTCTGGATTCTGCCTAATAAACGCATCTGAGCGATGCGTCACGAGCACCTTAAATTCGAGTTGTTTCGCGGTTTCTTTTTTCGTGTCGGGAAGCTATGAGACTTTCTAGATTTTTATCCGGCTATCTATTGGCTGCCCTTGGCTTCTTTGTCTTTCTCAGCCTGTCGTCGCGATTTGTCGCACCGGATGAATCCCAGTCGCCGACAGAGCGCACGGCGGGCGAGGTCGCCGCGATTAAAGCGGTGCGCGATGTCGGGCTGGACTACGATAATCCGCTGGTACTGCATCGGCAGGTCGATTATTCGACCGGAGAGGTCGCCATGTGGTATCCCCAACGCGAGGCACCGATCTTGGCGGATCTAGTCGCGGATGGAAAGTTGCCGCCGGTTGCCGAGCGAGTGGGACAAGAACCTGCGGTGATGGAGGGAGTTGACGGGATCGGTCGCTATGGCGGCACCTGGATGCGCATTGCCCGCACGCCGGCCGAGGTGCGTTGGATCGGCTATCGCGGTTCCGGTTCGACCTTGCTACGCTTCTCGCCTTATGGAGAGCCGTTAGTGCCGCATGTGGCCAAAAGTTTTACGGTTTCGCCGGACAACACAGAATTCGTCTTCGAGTTGCGGCGAGGCATGAAATGGTCCGACGGGCACCCCTTTACGGCCGACGACATTCTCTATTGGTGGCAGCGCGAAGCCAACGATACGGCGGTGCTTTCCCAGCCGCCGGAATTTATGCGCATTCGCGGTCGGGCCGGCCATGTCGAAAAGTTGGACAACTATCGGGTGAAATTTACTTTTCCCGAGCCGAATAGC
>DQLG01000016.1 GCA_015660315.1 Candidatus Latescibacterota bacterium | reverse complement strand
TATTCGTCGGACTATCCTTTATGAGAATCAGGGGGATTTCAATCCGAATGAACCACCGCTGCCGCCCGAAGTGCTTTATCGCCCCGAAGTGACAAGCGACTATGTGACCTTCCGATGGGGGGCTGGTACGGATCCTGAAGACGCCCAAATGGCCTACAATTTGCGCGTTGGCACAGCACCGGGCGGTAGCGACATCTACTCGGGTGCGACGGCTGTAGGGACGAGTAATGCCGGTTATAAGACCACTAAGACACTTTTTCGTCCACTTGCTATCGATACGTATTACTGGAGTGTGCAGACACTCGATGCTACCGGTTTAGCCTCTGAGTGGTCACAAGAACAGATTCTCAATGTACGGCGTTTCGTGTCATCTAAGCAAAGCATCCGAGCGTTAAAAGAAGCGGCGATGGATTGGGGCGATTGCGATGGCGATGGTGACCTAGATATGAGTCTCATCGGTTTAGATCGCGGTGGGCAGGCGCAGAGTCTGATGTATTTAAACGACTCTGGTATATTGCGTCTCGATATGGTTTCCAATGAAAATTTAGCCGGTCTTACGAATGGAGACGCGGCGCTGGCTGATTACGACAACGATGGTGACCTTGACCTATTGCTGACGGGTGAAGATGCCTATGCCAACCCAGCTACGATCCTGTATCGCAGAGACGAGATGGGGCTGAAGCCGGCCATTGAATTACCGGCCGTCTCTTTTAGTTCCGCCGATTGGGGTGACCTCGACAATGATGGTGATCTCGACTTAGCGCTGATGGGACAGGACAATAGGCGTCTATATCGTTCCAGGATATTTGCCAACGATGGCGAAGGGAACTTGGTGCAAGTCGATTCTTTGCGCGGCTTAGCGAATGGTGAACTGCTGTGGGGAGACGTAGATGGTGATGGCGATTTAGATCTTATGGCCACAGGAGCGGCGGAGGATGCGACTCGCCTATTCGCCCAATATCGGAATGATGCGGGCCAACTCAACGAAGTGGAAGTGAGTTTGACCGGACTGGAATCGAGTGATCTGAGCTGGGCTGATTTCGATGGTGATGGCGATCTAGACCTAGCGGCGGCAGGTATCGCCGCAGGTGGCCAACTTAAGACGGACATCCTACAAAATTCGGGTCTTGGCGTGTTTTTGCCAATCGAGAATTTGCAGTTGCCGGGTATTCGCGGTGGTGATCTGGCGTGGGGAGATTTCGATAATGATCGCGATACAGATCTGGTTATCATAGGAAATGATGGCGATAGGCCGATACTGCGTTTGTATGAGAATACTATAGGCCGCAGTGAGGCTGTGAGCCCCTTTGAACTCGAGCCAGTAGACTCGACTGTAGTTCGTTTTTTGGACTTCAGTTGCAGCGCGTTGGTCGATGTCGACAACGACGGCGACCTAGATCTAGTTTCCGCTGGTAGCGAAGGCGGGGTGACGGCAATCCCGCGTACTGTAGTCAATGACAACTTGACCGGGCTGTATAACTCCAATTTTGCACCGCAGTCGCCAGTTACCAGTTCGCAAATCGATAATGGCGATAGTGTGCTGTTGGCGTGGTTTGCAGCAGAAGACGACGGAGAAGATAGCCCGTCGAGTATGAGCTACAATATTAGGGTGGGCACCGAGCCCGGTGCGGGGGATGTCGTTAGTGGTGCATCTAGGTGGCTTGGGGGCCACCTAGGTTATCGCCTGTCGTATCTATTGAAGGGGCTTGCGAGCGGTGACTATTACTGGTCGGTGCAAACTCTTGACGATGGATATGCTCGCTCCAAGTGGTCGCTGGATAAAACATTCACTATCGATACGGAAAAACCAGAGATCTCGTCAATACTAGTCAGCAGGAGTGACACGGTGGGCGTCGGCCAAACGGTAGCGGTAGTGCTTGAGTTGATGGATAAACATACCATAGTGTCCACTGATATGGCGCTTGAAGTTTTGGTTGAAATAGCGGATACCTCACTCGTCCTTACCCCGTTGCAATGGAATGGTCGCACGTGGAACTCACAACTGACTATCGACGAAGAATTTCCCTCGGGTTCGGTCGTGTTAAATATTTCCGGAGCGGTTGATGCCAAAGGTAATCCGATGGATCAAGTGCAAACCGATGAGCTATTTCACATCGATTCCGAACTGCCGCGTATACTTGCGACCAATCCGCCAGCGGATGCCGCCAATGTAATGCTCGAATCTCGCGCAATAGAGATTACTTTCTCTGAGCCGCTAGATGTGTCCAGCGTGAATGCTGAGAATTTTAGCCTGCGGCGAGGTAGCGCCGAAATTAAATTGCTGACGGAGCCGATTTTAGATGAGTCGGAAACGGTAGTGCGATTGCTGACGCCAGAAGATTTGAAGCCGGGGTCACGGTATACGGTAGAAGTATCCTCCAGCTTGCGAGACCGTGCAGGCAATCGGTCGGCTGACGCGACGAACTGGTCATTCACTACGGTCGTGCCGACGATAATATCTCGTTCGCCGGTGACCGGTTCACTGCTTGCGGCAGAAGAGGTTAGTCGTATCACGGCAGGTTTTTCTGCTCCAATAGATGGCGTATTACTGCAGGAGCAAAGTGCTGAGGTGGTACAGGTTCAGCGAGAAGACGAAGTCGTTGCTCTCGATGGATCGCCTCTCTATGATGCGAGCACTAATGTGCTCAGCTTTGCGATCATTGGTGGAGCCCGGCCTGGGTCGAGCTATCGGATAACACTCGATGCCGCGTTGGCTGGTCCAATGCGCGCTGAGGCCGAGGGCGACTTTGTCTGGGAGTTCAGTACTGCAGTACCGCAACTAGTGGATCGCACCCCGGCGATGGATTCGCAAGCGACGGATTATGTCATCAAAGCGGTGTTCGATCTTGCGATCGATACGAATCAGTTAAACGAAGAGGTCGTGCAAATATTCCGCGATGGCGCTGCGCAGCCGATTACGGGATTAGATTTTGATACCCAGAGTAATACGCTGGCATTTGAAATTGTTGATGGCTTGGCGCCCGGCGCTCGCTATCAGGTGCGTTTGTCGGGTAAAATAGGTGGTCCAAAACGGGTTTTGTCCGAAGGCGATTTCACCTGGGAATTTGTCACGCCAATTCCCAATATTGCGTCTACGGTGCCGCTTGCAGGTAGCGAAAATGTGACCGCTGGCGATGACCCAATTGAGGCCACATTCGATAGCCCAGTGGATATCGACGCATTGCTGTTGGCTGATAATGTGCAGTTGTTGGCGGGTGGAGTAGCGGTCGATGTATCAGAGGTTGAGTTCGACCGAGACCTGCGCAGGCTACGCGTGCTACCTGGAACGGGACTGCGTGCGGGCACTCGCTACGCGGTTCGCATCGCCTCAGTGGTTGGGGGGATCGGTCGCCGCAGTGATTATAGTTGGGAATTCAGTACGGCGGTGCCTGAGTTGCTCAGGTCTATACCCGAAGATGGTATTGTAGATGTCGCGGCCGATTTGCAGGAATTCAGTGCGCACTTTAGTGCTCCAATTGATGCCGATCAATTAACGGTGCGCAATTTTACCCTCATGCATCAGGGTAGTGCGGTGCAGGTGCGACCGGGTGATCCAATTGCCCGTGGCGATAACAGCTATGCTATGGCGCCGTTGGAAGGCTGGAAGGTTGGTAGTCGCTACTCCGTGCGCATGGCGGCTGCAATCTCGGGTCCATTGGGATCTGGCTTGGATAATGTGATCAGTTTCGCGACTACAATACCTCAAATATTGCGCCGTACACCGGCTGTTGGTGACACCGCCATCACCGATTTGGGTTCAGAAATCCAGCTGGTGTTTGATGCTCCAATTGATCAGAGTGTTCTGCTGCAAAACGGCGGGGTACAACTTTTTGCCGGCACACTACCCGTTGAAATTTCGACGCCGGCTTATGATATGGAGACGGGTGCAGTCTCGTTCCAGATACCTGCGGCGTTGCAACCCGGCACAGCTTATGAAGTACGGATCCTTTCCCAGGTTGGTGGCCCCCTGCAAACAGATCCGTTGGCTTATACTTGGAATTTTGCAACTCGTGTCCCACGAATCGTTGCGCTAACGCCGGAGCCGGGTTCGTCGATTGCCGCAGGTCGCACGCGATTGGCGGTATCGTTTTCGGGGCCAGTGTCTGAACAACTTATCAGCAATGACCAATTTAGCATCAGCCACCTGGGCCGACTATTGCCCCTTCCACTCGAAGAATTTAGCTACGATCCGGTGGCCTATCGCGTTAGTTTTCCGGCGGTTGATTTAGTATCTGGTTCGTCTTATCGCGCAGGAGTCAGTGCGCGTACAAGTGGGCCACTGGCTCAGTTTGTTGG
>DQLG01000473.1 GCA_015660315.1 Candidatus Latescibacterota bacterium | reverse complement strand
TGGCCATTTGGTCTTTCCGCCTTAAGTACCTGGTGAACCATCCGAGGCCAAGCAGGGGTTTACAACAGCTTGTTAATGATCGGGAATCAGCTGTCTGTAATCGGCCAGCTCGGGGTCGTCCTGCAGAGTCTGCAAGTGCGCGATAAATGCCTCTTGCGGAAAAATATAGTCAAAACCCGGAGAACCTTGGCACTCGTATTCGGGGTAGAACTGGCAGATATTCGCCGGAGTGACCATCACATGCGCGACGGAGACCGCCAGTGGTGCGGCATGGCCGGCCAGGCGCATTAGGGCAAGCGGAATCAGATAGTTGCCGTAGCGCTCAGGGAAATAGGCGACCGAGGCGACGAATGTCTCTTCTGCGACCATCGTCTGCAATTCGTCAGCACCTTTGCCCACGACGATCACATCCCCTACACGCCCCTTTTGCTGCACCGCGCGCAACATGCCGGTGACCGACTGGTCGTTGATCGCGGTGAGCAGGATCGGCGCGCCCGCGGGAATGCGCCCGAGCGCGTTGCTCATCTGCTGGAAAGAGTACTGCAGCGTGTTCTTGGTGTCGATGCGGATAATGCGCTCGCGGGGAAAACCGGGCAGTGCAGCGAGGAAACCGGCGATCTGGCCCTCGGTGCGCATCGCCGGAATCGCGCCCGATTGCGGCAGCTCGCCGATGACAAAATAGCCCTCCTTGAACGCCCGGTCGCCGAATCGCGCTTGCGCCGCTTGCGCCAAATAAGAGCCGCCCATAAAACCCGAACGGGGATTGTTAGCACCGAAGTAGGTGGCGCCGGGCATCGGGATGTCGATGGCGACGACGCCGATTTCTTTGCGATCGAAATGCTGCATAATCGCCGGACCGAAATTGACGTCGGTCTGAAATTCGATCACAAAGTCGGTGCGGCGCCGGGCAAAACTCTCGGCATTGGCCAGGGCGGTCGGGCCGTCAAGCCTGTTGTCGGCGATCAGCAGTTCGATCCCCGCGGCCTCGGCATTGCGCTCGATGCTCTTTTCAACCTTGATGCCGAAACTGATATCGCGCTGCAAATTGGCAAAGCCGAAGACCAGAAACTCGCCGTTTTGGGGCGGGGACTTCTGCGCGGCCTCGGCGGCCATGGCCTGCAGCGTTGCGGGCGACAGCATCAGACCGTCGTATGTCGCCGGGTCGAAGCCGTGAAAGTCGGCGCCGGCCGATGGGGACGGCGCGAGCAATAGATAGGCGGTAGCTACAGCAATATACATAAGGGACATGGTATATTCTCGCTTTTGTAAATGGACCGAGAATATACCATGATACTGGGGGGTAACTCAAGTCTGCTGGATGGGCCTAGCGGACCAGGGCCATCGATCGGGTCAATTGTTGCTCGTTGGCGCCGATTTTCAATCGATAGAAATAGGTACCACTAGACGCGTCGGCCCCGCTCTCAGTGCGTCCGTCCCAACGCTGTATATAGACCCCGGCTTGCTGGTAGCCTGCGACCAGGTCGCGGACGAGTTGGCCGGCGCTATTGTAAACGACCAATGAGACCGCGGTGGTTGCGAGTAACTGATAGCAGATCAGGGTAGTGGCGTTGAAGGGATTGGGGAAGTTCTGGCCCAGAACAAAATCACGCTGCAGTATTCCATCGCCATCGACGGCGGTGGGGCTTGCCAGCAGGCCTTCGCCGTTCCAGATCTCGGTTTCCGGCCAGTACGCCGCCCAGGCGAACCACATCGAGTTATAGGCGGGTATTTACTGCAACTGGGTGCCTTGCCAGGGAGCCGTCGACCGCGCGACCGAGAATATTCCAGCGGCTGCCCGTTTCCACGTCGGCAAATTCCACAAATGGGAGGTCCGCGTTGGCCAGCTCGTCCACGGCGTAAAATTCGAGCAATTGCCCATTGACGCGACGGTCGTAGGGCAGGGCCAGACGGGCCTCAGCGTCGAATAGCACGAGCAGCGGCAACGCGCCCAACTAGTCGTTGATGACCGCGCCGTCCTGGGGCATCGGGTTGAATGGATAGGCCGCAGAGGCCGAGCACGATGTCCTTGGAGGGCAAGGTATCGTCGACTATATCGCCATTGGTCGTCGGCAGGAAAAGCAACCATCCATTTTCTTCTGCGGTAGTCGCCAATTTTCGACGAAAAATAGGGATAGCTGATATAGAATTGCTCTGGATAGGGCAGCCGCCCGCCGCCAAAGGCGTCCCAGCCGGTTTGCGGCACTGGGGCTTGCGTATTGGGAAAGAGCGTGCGCCAGGTTTTCCAGGTGGTCTCGACCGTCGGCAAGAGCTGCAATTGGCGACCGGCAAAGGAACCGCTAATGCCGGTATAGAGCATCTGCGGATAGGCGCGGGCAACGCCGCCGCTGACGACACCGACGACGATATCTTCGTCGGCCAGATAGGTGATATCCTTGGCATCGGCGAAGTCCGGGTTGGTCAGCGCCGGAATGCCGTCTTTGGCCTGGACCGAGCGGATGTGGTCCTACCAGAGAAAATCGGCGTCGAAACCAGCGCTTGCAGCGGAAGAAGCGACCCCGAGGCCGCTAAACAGGACGAGCAGATAAATGATCGGCATGATAACCTGAGGGTATTGGAGATGCGAATCGCCCGCGGAGGCCGACACTTCTATATAAATATAAAATAGATGCAGAGTGGGCCACCGGCTGTGAAAAAATAACGAATCGCCGCGCGCCTAGGCCTTCTCGGCGCGGTTCTATTGTGTTATTATATCCGGACAAAATAGACAACCGCCCTGAGTGACTATGACCTTCTCCGCCAAAAAACACGCGTTCTACGCCCTCGCCATATACTGGACGCTGTGCCTGTACCCCGCCTCCAGCTCGGCTAAAGACCGGGTGATCTTCTCCACCGTGCGCGGATTTTACAACACCGCCCTCGCCGAACTCGCCCAACAGTATATGGAACTCCACCCCGAGGTCGAGATTGAAATCAATATTCAGCCCGACAATTTCAGCATCCTGCGCTACTACACCGCCCAGATGGCCGCCGACCGCCGCACCGCCCCCGATATAGTGCACGGCAACCTCATCGGTATCGAGGAGAATTTTCACCAGGGCAATTTCCTCGCCATTAACAAATATCTCGAACGCCCCAACCCCTATGCCGACGGCGCGATTTGGCGCACGCTCTTTGACGAGACCTTCCTCAAGGTATTCGCCGTCAACGGCATCTATTACTGCGTCCTGCCACTCGACTATCTCGATGTCGCCGTCTACTACAATCGCGATATTTTCGCGCGGCTGGGACTCTCGCCACCGCAAAGCTGGGAAGAATGGCTCGAGCACTGCGCCTTTATCGAAAGCCAGGGGCTTATTGCCATCTCGATCGCCGCCACGATGCAGGCCAATGTCAGCGAATGGTTTTCGACCATGCTCGAAGACGCGGCGCTGCGCCATTTCGTCCCCTTAGTCATCGCCCGTCCCGGCGACTGGAACTGGGTCGAGGACAACGCCAGCTATGTGCACGACCTCGACGACCGCTACGCGGACCAGATGATCACCATCAACCCCGAGCGTTTGGCCAGCGCCTTTCTCGAAGGCAAAATCTCCTACGAGATGCCGGTCTTCGTCGAGGCCTATAGCGCCTTCCAAACCCTGACGCGCCACTATGAGCTGGGCCATCTCGGCACCGACCAGGCCGGGGCCTATAATCTCTTTCTGACCCAGAAGGCGGCGATGTGGATGATTGGTTCCTGGCGCGTCGGCAGTCTGATGAAGGATCTGGCCGAGCTGCCCGAGGAGCTGCGCTTCGACTGGTCG
>DQLG01000519.1 GCA_015660315.1 Candidatus Latescibacterota bacterium | reverse complement strand
TACTCGGTCGGTCTACAAATTAAACGTTTGAGCGGCGAAGATGCCTCGTGGCGTAGGGTCAATCAGCGTTTTATGAATGTTATTCGCAAACAGTTCCTGATCTGGCGCACGGTCGATACGGAGGCCAAGGACAGTTATCGCGAGCAAGGCGCGGAAATATTGCAGGGGTTGCGCAGCGAGGTGTCGGCATGAGGATGAGGCCCAGCAAGACAAGCGGAGGTAAATAGCGAGTGCTCGGAAGCAAAAACCGAAACCCGAACCAGGAGATTGAAGAGTATCGGGACCTGATGCAGGTCCCAGATAAGTTTGAGGATGGTTTTACGATCAAAGCCATCCTCGGCGTTTTCTTCGTCGCGTTTATTATGGTACCGGGTAATATGTATTTGAGCCTGATGATCGGTGGCTCGTTGGGGGCGGCAGCTGAGTGGGTGACGATTATCCTCTTCGCCGAGATCACCAAACGCTCTTTCTCGACCTTGAAGCGCCAGGAAGTCTACGTGCTCTTCTATGTGGCCGCTTCGCTGATAGCCGCCGAGACCGGGGCCTTTGAAGGCCTATTGTACAACCAGTATTTGGTGCAATCGCCGGCGGCAAAACAGTTCGGTATCACCAAGCTGATACCGACATGGGTCGCCCCGCAGCCGGATTCCGAAGCCATTATTACGCGCACATTCCTGCATGCGGACTGGGCGATGCCGATCGTGCTATTAGTACTGGGCATGATCATCTGGCGCGTTAACTGGTTCACCATGTCCTACGCGCTTTTTCGCCTCAGTTCCGATTACGAGCGCTTGCCCTTTCCCTTTGCTCCAGTCAACGCGCTAGGTGCCATCGCTCTGGCGGAGACGACCCAGGGGGGGGAGACGTGGCGCTGGCGGGTCTTCTCCGCCGGTGCGATGATTGGTCTGGTCTTTGGCGCGATTTATGTGGCCCTGCCGGCCATAACTGGTGCGATGCTTACTGAGCCGATCACGCTCATACCTATTCCCTTTGTCGATTTCACCCAGGTTACGGGTAACTTCATCCCGGCTACACCACTGGGTTTTACCGCCCATCTGGGACCGATATTCACTGGGCTGATTGTGCCGTTTTGGGGAGTGGTTGGTACTTTCTTAGGGGTCGTCGTTGCCACTATCGCCAATCCTATCCTCTATACGTGGACGCCTTCCTGGCGCGAGGAGCCCTATCTGAACTTGTGGCGCCAGGGAATGGGCACCATCGACACCTACTTCGTAAATAATGTCGATTTCTGGATGAGCTTCGGTATTGGTACTACCGTTGCGATTGCCATCATCGGCGTTTACCAGGTCGTACAGAGCGTGCGCAATGCCAAAGATGGCGGTAAGGAAGGCGGAGTCGAACGCAATTTCGCCGCGCCAGAGGGCCGAGGCGATTTTCCGATCTGGCTGGCATTGGCGCTCTACTCGCTGGCGACGGTGGCTTTGATCGGCATCGCCGCTTGGCTATTGCCGGGCATTTCACAGTTTATCTGGTTTTTTCTCTTCTTCGGTTTTGTCTTTACGCCTTTCCAGTCCTTTGTCAACGCGCGTCTTGTTGGTATGGTGGGGCAGACGGTAGACATCCCCTTTGTCCGTGAGGCGACGATTATTCTTTCGGGTTATCGCGGCGTAGATATCTGGTTTATTCCGTTTCCGCTAGGCAACTACGGTGCCCAGACACAGAAATTTCGCGAAATCGAATTGACTGGTACTCAGTTTACCAGTATCATCCGCGCCGAGATTTTTATGGTGCCGATCGTTTTGTTTACCAGTTTCCTCTACGGTTCCTATATCTGGAAACTGGCACCGATCCCTTCGGCTTCCTACCCATATGCGCAACTGATCTGGCGACTGAGGGCCTATCAACAGTGTCTCTTTATCACCGGCACGATGAAGAGCGAGTTGGCTATCGCCAATGACAAGGCGGGATGGACCCCGGCAAATCTGAGTGAGAATGAGTGGTGGTATTGGCGGGCGCGTTTAGCCAGCGACGAATGGCTGGACTCCGGTGGCAAGCGTGGTGAGGTGGGCCCCTGGATGCCGACGCAGGTTTTCTATTCTCACTTCGACCAGGACGAACCCGACATCGTCTCCGATCGCTTTATGCGGGATGTGCCATTGGGTGGTGAGGAAATAACACAGGGGTTGCCACAGATCACGCCGCTTGGCCCAGCGATGGACTCGATTCTGCGCGATCCCCGGCCGATGCTGGAAGTTGCGGTTGGTCGGGCCGTGCCTGCGGGATGGTCCTTTTATTTCGAGGTCGATACCGATCCGTTATTTACTAGTTCGTGGATCCAGCACTCGACCGATGAACCTTGGCTCTATCGGGCGATCAAACCGGAAGTGATTGCTTTCGGGGCGGGCTTTGGGCTATTGAGCTTTATTTTGCTCTCGATCTTGGGGTTACCGATCCTGTTGATCTTTGGCTTTGTACGCTCGTTGACGCACTTGCCGCACTTCGTGGTCACGGAGATTATCGGCGCGCTGCTGGCTCGTTATTATTTCTGGAATAAATACGGCAGAAAAGAATGGCTGCAGTTCTCTCCGATTCTGGCTGTGGGTTTTTCTTGCGGTATGGCGCTGATGGGTATGGCGGCGGTCGGTGTCGCTCTGATCCAGAAGTCGGTCTCGGTATTGACCTTCTGATATGGAGAATACCGTAGATTTCGTTTGGCAAGGCCTGCGACTCGAAGTACCCGAGGATTGGAACCTCGGTCGGGTCGATGGTAATTTTGAGAAGGGTTATGCTCGCCTTGACGACGCCGAGATTGTGCGTTTGGAGATCGAGTGGCGACGGCTCAAGGGGCGCGGCGAGGCGTTGCGTCTGACCGAGTTGGTGGATCGCTACTTGGCGAATTTGCAGAAGAAAGCCGATAAGGCCGGCGCTTCTTTTACCGTACAGCGCCAGGCCCGCTTCCTCAAAAACAAGAAATTCCTCGGAGACCGCGAATACGAAGTCTTCACTTGGGAAGCGGATTTCCGCGCCTATAACCTGGCGATCGTCCTAGAGAAGGGGCGGGTCGTGTTATTGCGAGTGCTGGCCAGGCGGGACGAGTCCTTGGAAGAGCAGGCGGAGGCGATTTTTTGCTCGTTGGTTGACCAAGAAGGAGAAGATGCCTATATCTGGAGCATTTACGGTTTGCGCTTTTCGGCACCGGCAGACCTGAAGCTCGAGGGCCATTCGCTCAAGTCGGGCCATATCCAACTCGACTTCGCCGGCGATAATAAGCAGATCCTCAAGGTGCACCGTTTGAGCATGGCTCGAATTCTGCTCAAAGAAGTTTCCCTTGAAAATTGGTATCCGGTATTTTTTAAGAAGACGCTACGCGACGTGGTGGTCGATACCGCCGCCGTCGAGGTGCACGGCTGCGCAGGACTCGCGGTCGCGGGACGTCCGCGCAGTCGTTGGCGGCAGCTTTTGCGCCCGTTGCCTTTTCTCAATCCCAGGCCGCGTCAGTATCTGCAAGCCCGGGTCTGGTACGATACGAACACCGATAAGATCGCGATTGTAGAACACCTCTACCGCAAGAAGGGTACAGAGGCAGACTTAGTAACCAAGGTAGTCGATGGCCATTTTTTCGCAGGACAAAGGACCGAAGTTGAGTCGGGGCGCGATGCTGGCGTCGCGTCCGACGCGTAATGATTCGCTGCGGTGGGAAGATAATGAGAACGGGGAAGTGCAGGTCTCTATTGAACGCCAGGAGACCTGGAAAGTAAAACTGCTCTCCAAAGTTTTTTATATCCCCAAGGAGCGCAAGATTACGCTTGATGAGGTGGGTACCGAGGTTTGGCAGATGTGCAATGGCCGAAATTCGGTGGGGGATATGATTGAACTGCTGAGTGAAAAATACCAACTTAATCGCAAGGAGGCCGAGGTTTCCCTGCTCCAGTATCTGAAGACCCTGGGCCAGAAGCGTTTTATCGGCTTCGTGCTCGAGGGGGAGGAGGGGCCGCCCGACCCAGGCAAGGCCAGCGGCAAGAAATGGATGAAAAAATAAAAAGGGGACGGGCCTTAAGCCCGTCCCCTTTTTAAGTCTGGAGCGTCCCTTACTGCAGCAGGGAGAGCGCCGTTTGCGGTACCACGTTAGCCTGGGCCAGCATGGAAGTCGCAGCTTGCGAGAGGATCTGCGCGCGGGTGAATGCCGTGACTTCTGCGGCAATATCCGCGTCGCTGATCGACGCTTCGCTATTCTGGATGGCCTCGATCTCGTTTTCCGTGAAGGAGATCGTGAACGCCAGACGGTTCTGAAAGGCACCCAAGTCACCGCGTTGGTTGGAGACTTTGGCGATTGCCTGGTCGATCTGGGTAATCGATGCACGCGCCGAAGTCATCGTCGCGACCGACGCGGTGTTCAGGTTGAGCAACGCGCCCGACGCCCGCATATCGGCGATCGACACTTCAATACGGTTGTTGATACCGTCGTTGGGACCGACCTGGAACGAACCGCCGGTGCCGCTGTTGACGATGATGGTCTCGCCGTTCAGGTCGCCGTCGGTATACGAACCCGTGGCATTGTCAACTTCAAAGCCTGCCAGTGTCACCTGGATACCTACGCGATCGAAGTTGGCTACTGCGCTGGTACCGGTGGCCACGTCGTTGCCGTCGAGCAGGGTGGCGATGCGGATCGTCTGCGTCACCGTGCCGTTGCCCAAGGTGATATTGCCGTCGGTGGCGTCGTCGATGAAGGAATAGGTCCCCGTCAATGCGCCCGAGATCTTGAGATTGGTGACACCAGTGGTGTTACTGTTGGTCAGCGTCGTTGAAGCGGCATCTATATTGTTGCCGTAGCCAGTCAGCAGCACCTGGTCATTGTACGTCGTCGACTGGGCAATCCGGTCGATTTCGTTGGTGAGCTGGGTGTACTCCGCTTGGATCGCCTCACGGTTCTGGTCGTTGACGGTGCTTGAAGCCGACTGCACCGACAGTTCCCGTAGCCGGATCAACATCGCGTTGATCTCGTTGAGCGAACCTTCCGCGACCTGTAGTAGGTTTGAACCTTGCTCGGCATTGAGCACGTTCATCTTCAAACCGCTGATTTCAGCCCGCATGCCCTCTCGTATTGAGAGGCCCGCGGCATCGTCTGAAGCTCTGTTCACGCGCAGCCCCGAAGACAAGCGTTCCAATCGGGTACTTAAGTCCCGATTGTTGGCATTGAGCTGTCTGCGCGAGTTCATAGCCGCAATATTATGATTTATACGTAATGGCACTAGAAACCTCCTTGTTTCCTGTCCGTTCGTCCTTGAATAATCGCTATGTAGTTATTATTATTGAGCTTTTGTTTATTCCTGTTGTTTTGTCCCTCCTCGGCGGGACTTAATTGAGGCTACCTCCTTTGTTTAAGTAAGCCCCCGCCTTACAGCCCGGGAAAGGTGAAAGGCGAGTGCCTGGACAAGTTGATCGGCTTGAGGAAGGCGTCTTTTTGTCCACTATTCGGTTATAATTTATTGTTTTTGAAGTATTTATAGAGTTATAGTGATCGAATCATTAGTATTATACCATTTGGTTTATTTAGAGATTATAAAGTATTACTTGGTATCTTCAATAATACTATCGACCTATATCTCGCATATCTTTAGAAAAAAGGTGTAAATTGCTGCATTCAATGTTTTTTTCACCTAATTAATAAAGGAGCTCTATGGGAAAGATTGCGCTTCTGCTCTCTCATCTGCTCAATCCGGCCTTACTTGCTTTATTGGTATTTGCGGTTGAGGGTTGGTTCGATGATGGATTTATTGGGTTTGTGGCGATGGGTATCTTTGCCCTACTCCCGGGTGGAGTGCTGTTGATATTGGTGCGTTGGCGGTATTTAGACCAAGTCTATCCGGACGATCGCGACGAACGAGCAATCCTCTTAATGTCAGGTGGGCTGTGTTATGCGGTTGGGTGGACAATTCTCTACTGGTTGGGCGCAGGGCTTATGGTACTGCTCACCGCTGGGACCTTTGTCTTTTGCACCTTATTGGTCTGGCTGATCAATCGTTATTGGAAAATCAGTATTCATGCCGCTGGCGTTGGCGCAACGGCTTGTATATTGTTGGTAAACGTAGGCGAAGTGGCGGTCCCTTTTTTGTTGGCCTTACCGGCTATTGCTTGGGCACGGCTCTATTTACGGGTGCATACCCCGGCGCAGGTCGGTGTGGGAATGGTGTTGGGAATCGCAATTCCGGCGTTGTTGTTTCACGTTTTCGAATTGCTGTAGGCAATAAATAAACAATTCAATGAATCAATCTTATAAAGGCTCTATAGAGCGAGTAACCTACCACAACCCGGAAAATGGCTATACGATTGCCCGTTTGGCCGTAGAGGGTGAGCGGGACTTGGTTACGATTGTCGGCGCGATTGCCTCGATTCAGGAGGGGGAAAGTGTCGAGGTGGAGGGCGAGTGGGCGAATCACCCCAAATACGGCAAACAATTTAAAGTAGAAAAGTACAAGCCGGTTTATCCCTCGACCTTGGAGGGGATTCAGAAATATCTGGGATCGGGTTTGATTAAGGGAGTTGGCGCGGTGTCGGCTAAGCGTATTGTCGCGCATGTTGGTGCGGAGACGCTGGAAATTATCGATGCCGATCCGCAGCGGCTCGCCGAAGTGCCTAAATTGGGCAAGAAGCGGGTTGAGCTTATCGCCGAGGCGTGGGGAGATCAGCGGCAGATTAAGGATGTGATGGTTTTTCTGCAATCGCATGGGATCACTACAGGTTATGCGGTGAAAATCTTCAAGCAATACGGTCAGGAATCGATCCAGAAGGTCCGCGGTAATCCCTATCGCCTCGAGCGGGAAATCGCCGGTATCGGCTTTCGCATTGCCGATCGTATCGCGCAGAATTTGGGTTTGGGGCGCGAGGCGCCGGAGCGGGTCCAGGCCGGTATTCGCTATTTGTTGGATCAAGCCGCTGATGACGGTCATGTATATCTGCCAGCGGTCGAAATGATGGAACGGGCCAAGGAGATTCTCGAAATCAGCGCCGAGTTGTTGCCGCCGGCCTTAGAGGCTTTGCGCGCTGATGACGGGGTGGTGACGGAGGACCTGCACTATTATCTGCCGCCACTGCACCGCTCTGAGGTCGGCACGACCTCGTCGCTCAAGCGGTTGATGCAAAACTCTGCGGAGGTCTTGCAGGTCGGGGAAGAGGAAGAGGACGGGTTGGAATTGGCGCCGGCGCAAAGGCAAGCGGTCGACCTCGTCGCGACTAGTAAGGTTATGGTGTTGACAGGGGGACCGGGTACGGGCAAGACGACGGTGACCCGGCGAATTCTGCACATCTTGGAAGAAGGTGGGCAGAAGGTTGCGCTTTGCTCGCCAACGGGCCGTGCGTCCAAGCGTCTGAGCGAGGCGAGCGGGCGCGAAGCCAAGACAATCCATCGCATGCTAGAATTCCAACCGGCCGAGCGGCAGTTCAAAAAAGGGCGTGAC
>DQLG01000671.1 GCA_015660315.1 Candidatus Latescibacterota bacterium | reverse complement strand
CTGCAAGCCCCACAACTGCACATTGCCTACCCCGGTAACACGACTAAGCGCCGGATCGATATAGTTTTCGATAAGCAAGGGCGCATCGACCTGATCGCCGGCGAAAACAAAAGCGCCCTGCATAATCGGTATATCGTTCTGGTCCCAGCGTCGGACCCCGATCTGTTCGATCTCATCGGGCAGGTCTGGCATAACCCGATCCAAGCGGTCCTTCATCTCGGCAAAAGCCAACTGCACGTCGGTGCCTCGCTGAAACTCGACGCGGAGAAAGCAATTATTATTCGAAGCGTTGGCGTAGATCGTCTTGACCCGATTGACCTGGGCGATAGCTTCTTCGAGGTGGTGGACCACTTTCTGCTCGACCTCGACCGCACCGGCATTGGGATAGGAAACCCAGACGAAGAGTTGCGGCCAGCTGAAGCCTTCTGGCAAGAGCGTCAGCGGGATACGTGTGTATGCGATATAACCCACTACTAGTAGCGAGACCAGCGACATGACTACGGTCACCGGCCGGTTTACCGAGAAACGCGGCAGCGGGTATTTGTTGTCGTGCATAGATGCTTCCCTGATTAAGCGTGCTTATCCGGAACAAGTGCCTCTGGAGAATATACGCTTCACAGTTTCATTATAAGGCAGTTCAGAACAATGCGTATTGAAATTAAACATTGCCTATAGAACAATGCAACGACACATGGAACGCTGTTACACTCGCTCATTCAGCCCTGTAGCTCCTAAATCCTACACGAATAAAAAGCGAATACAGCACCGCTACCACACCCAACGTCAGCGCCGTGGCGAAAAACAAGCCGAAGATAATCGCAATGGCCATTGGTTCGAACATCGGGCCGCCGATCGTCGTGCAAGTCGTCAGAAGGATCGGCCGAAAACGCCCTGGGTAAGCCGCGAGGATCGCATCCAGTAGCGACAGCACGTTGTCGTCTTGTTTGATCTTGATCCGGTCGATCAACACGATGGCGTTATTGATAATAATACCCGACAACGCGATGACGCCCAAGAAGGTAATAAAGCCGAAATAGGATTGGGCGATCAGCAACCCGATGACCACCCCTATTAATCCCAGTGGTATGATCATCAGGGTAATCAGGGGTTTTCGTATCGGGTTTAACGTCAGAAAAGCGCTGCAAGCTGAATTGTGGCAAACGCAGCATCGCCTCGGCGACTGCGGCATACTAGGTCGTATTGAACATCATCATCGCGTATTCTAGACTGGCCGGTTTGGCATTGAAGGGCAATGAGAATTTCGGCGGGCCCTGGCCTATAAAAATGCCCCAGGTCCTGACGCACTCCGCTTGTTAACGACGGGACAAACTAAAAACGCGTCCAGAGTATATCCCCCCGGACGCGCTCAAGCATTGATCTATATGTTTGAAAATTTATCCCTGCGGCGGTGGCGGCAAATTTCGGCTAATTGTTTCAACACCGACTCCACCGACCAACCAGAACATCCACAATAGCACAATCGCGATAATCGCCTTCTCCTTGGGCACATCCACCATCGAACTCAACCCAACCCCCATAATGCCGATCTGCCATAGATCGAAGGGATTGACCGCCGATAACACCCGGCCGACAAAACTGGCCGCCACACCATCCGAAAGCAACCCACCGAACCCCAACTGCATCCCGGGATCGCCCGTCGACCATATCAACCCCGCCTGCAAAAACCACTCGACAGCAACCACCGACGCTGCATAGGCCTTGACCACCAACATCTGTCGATAGTTGACCTCGACCAGAAACAAAGAGCGCGCCATCGCCATCAGCACCCCCGCGACGATGACCAGCGAGGTAAAGGTCCCCACCGGAATGGTCATCCAGCCATGCGCCCGCAACATCGCTGTACTTTGCTCGTAGCGCTGCCGCCCGTCTTCATCCATGCTTTCGAGATGCCGCTGCACCGCCGGAGCCTCCAGATCGGTCAATACATCCAAAGTTAGTTGATGCGCAGCAAGCCCAACCAGACACACCAATAGCGTGGGCAATAACCAATCGTGCGCCGTCTCCCGCCCACGCACCGCCGCAAATGCGGCGCGCGGTGCATAAAAGACCAACTGAATCCGCTCAAAGAATCCCTGCACCCAAACCGCAAACCCCGATCCCGTCTCACTCATTTGCCAACCTCTCTATTTCGCGCATTCCAATATTTTCTCTGCATCGCTGCGCCGATCGCACCTTCCCCATCTGTCCTCCTTCAAGCCGCGGCGATACGTCGATCCCTCCTCGGCAGGTTAATCTGCACCTGGGTGCCTTTGCCGACCTCGCTCTCGATGCGAATCCGGCCGCGGTGATCCTAGACGATGCGATAGGCCGCCGACAACCGCGCGTCGGTGCGAAAGCCGAGTGCAAAAATCGCATCCATTTATTCGCGGGGAATCCCCCGCCCGTAGACATCGATGCTCGTCCTCCACCGTACCGATGCTCACCGTGCCTTGCCCCTCCACCGCCTGCATCGCGTTTTATCAGCGACAGCGCCAACTGCGTGCAAGACTGGATCGAGAGTTTGCTGAACAGCAGCCATTCCATGGAGGTAGCCTTTAGCGTATGTGCAGGGACCGCATCGAATAGTTAATATACATGCCGTACCACAGGCGCCAAAAGCACGGACCGGACGCCTGCCCTAATTTTACCAGGAGACCACTATGGTATATGTAGTAGGCCACCGGGGCGCCGCCGGCGTCCTCCCAGAAAATACGCTCGCTGGCTTTCGCTACGCGATCGAACTCGGCGTCGACTATGTAGAATGCGACGTGCACTTGAGCCGCGACGGCCAACTCGTCGTGATGCACGATGCCACCGTCGACCGCACCACCGATGCCACCGGCGCGCTATGCGACCTCGACTTCGACCGCATCCGCGCGCTCGACGCCGGCGAGGGCGAACAAGTACCCACCCTCGACGAAGTGCTGGCCCTCGTGCAAGGCCAGGTCAAACTGCTGTGCGAACTCAAAGGCGAAGGCGTCGAAAACGCGACCATCGACGCGGTAAAAGCCCGCGGCATGACCAGCGAGGTCTATTTCACCTGCTTTAATATGGATCGCCTGGAAGCGGTGCGCCGCCTCGGCGACGACCTTCTGATCGGGGCCATCCTGCCCAACCCGGAAGAAAAAGATATCGCCCGCGCCCTCGAACTCGGCGCGGCGGGTATCGGCATCCAATACCGCAACCTCTGCCTGCGACAAGTCGAACGCGTGCTCGACGCCGGGCTGGATCTGCGCGCCTGGAACCCGGACACCCTGCCCGAGCAACTGGCGATGATCGCCCTCGGCGTCAAAGGCATCAGCAGCAACCGTCCCGATATCTTGCTCGATTATCTCAACAAGCAGAAGGCCGACGCCTGAACTTTACCACAGCCGTTTCTTCATCCCGGTTTAACCGCTCGTTGGTCCGCCCGGTTCTTGCCCTGGCCTTTCCAGTCGCCTTGTCCTCGCAATTGGACACGCTGGCGGGCCTAGCCGATGTCTTTCTAGTCCGCGACCTGGGCGCCGACGCCATTTCCGCCGTCGGCGTCTCTCAGATCGTCACAATGGTCGTCGGCGTCGTGATGATCTCGGTATCCACCGGTGCCTTCACCATGGTCGCCCAGGCCATCGGCGCCGGCTCGCCAGTCGAAGCGAGCGCCACCACCAAGCAAGCATTCACCCTCGTCACCCTTGTCAGCATTGCGCTGAGTCTGATCGGCATCATCACCTCCCGTTTCGCCCTCGAGATGCTCAGCATGCCCCCCGCGATCATTGAGTTGGGCACGCCCTACCTGCGCGTATTCTTCGCCGGCCTGGTCTTCATGACCCTCAATTTCACGCTCAGCAATTGCCTTTACGGGGCCGGCGAGACGCGCATCCCCCTCTATCTCAACGGCTTTATGGGGTTGCTAAAAATCGCCTTGAGTTATTTGCTGATCTTCGGCATAGGCCCCTTCCCGGAATTGGGCGTCACCGGCGCGGCCCTTTCCGCGGTAATAAGCCGGGCCGCTGGCTTCTTACTCGGTATGGTCCTACTCTACAGCGACCGAATGCCGCTGCGTCTGTTGCCCGGCACCTCGTACTTTCCCGACCGGGCGCGTGCCCAACGCATGTTGCGCATTGGCATCCCCTCGGCGATGCAGGGCCTCTTCCGCAACGGGTCGGGCGTGGTCTTCCTCAAGCTCATCGCGCTGACAGCGGCCCCGATCACCGCCGTCGCCGCCTACTCGATCGGCAACCAGATGGAGCGCATCATACGCCGAACCTCTTTGGCTTTCGGCACCGCCGCCACGACGCTTGTCGGCCAAAATCTGGGCGCCCAGGACCAACAAGCCGCCGTGCAAAGCGGATGGACCGCCACCCTCGTCGGCGCGTTGAGTATGGCCCTGCTCGGTCTACCCTTGGCCTGGTTCGCCCCTGAGATCATGGGATTCTTCACCGTCGAACCAGCCATCATCCGAGTCGGCGTCATCTATATTTACGCCATCGCACTGGCAGAACCGTTCCAATGCCTGGCCATCGGCGCCGGCGGAGCGCTGCGCGGTGCCGGCGACACCAAACCCGCCTTATACTATACGATTATTAGCCAGTGGTTGGTCCGCCTGCCGGCCGGATACGCCTTGGCCTTCTGGTTGCACTGGGATACCTCGGGCCTTTGGGTCAGCCTGGTCGCGTTCAGCGTCCTGCAAGCCCTGTTAACCATTCGCAAATTTACCGAGGGGTCTTGGCAGAATCGGGAAATCTGAAAGGTAAAACCCGTCCCTGCGAAGCGAATAGCTATCTGAAGTCCGCGCACCCTGTCCGCGCAACGCGCATGCAACAACACACGCAAACAAGCTATCAGCTCGAAAATGGCGAAAACGACAGAAATAGCGCGCGATCTCGTCATCGCAAGCAATAACTTACAAGGCGATTCGATAAAGTGGGTGGCCCTCACCCCGATGGTCATGGCACTGTTCACCGCTAGTGAATCGATCCTCGAACGCAGGTAGGAAATCCTGCAGATCTCCTACCTATAAAACGACCGGCTGCGCGTCGAGACCCTGCACGCCAAGCACAATATTATCAATATTTTGGCACCTTCGTCCAAGGCGGCCAACTGCGCAACACTGCGCCGACTGCAAACCGAAATCACTCGGCTGGAAAAAGCCGACGACGACAAAATAATCGTGCAATTCTTTTCATACACCCACGATATTTCCGCCATCGCATCACCTTGAGCGGCGTGGGCATTATCGCAAATCGAAAAATTCCGTGGGTCATCACCAAGCGCTCTGTTTCGGCATTGTGGGTTGCGGGATCGCGATCTATGGCCTGTTCGATTTTTTCCTTTCCTGATAGCGCCTGCCCTACAGTCATGCACTATTAAAAAACACGTACAAACACCCTTAAAATATTGCCCAACATTAGTTTATGGGTATTACTTGTGCTTGCACAAATATTGACTATATTATCACTATAGCTCATCTCTGCAATAGTTGTAGAGGCGCATGTACCACGTTGGCAGTCGTTCGGATCCGCGTAGACTCCTACCATAGGCCTGATGTAGTTTTCCCTACCGAAAAGCCTGCAGCAGTAGATTCCTACTCAAAAACTATTCGTACGCTCTGTTCCAACTGCATATTTCAAAGGATTTCATCATGGCAGACCGCGAGAGGGGAACCGTTAAATGGTTCAACGACGCTAAGGGCTTCGGCTTTATCGAGCGCGAAAACGGCGACGACGTTTTCGTTCATCATAGCGCTATCCAGGCCGAGGGTTTCCGCACCTTGCCCGAGGGACAGCAAGTGGAGTTCGAGGTTGTCCAAGGTCCCAAAGGCCCCGCGGCTGAAAGCGTCACCACGCTATAACCGACCGCATTCGATTCTGCAAAAGAGGGTGATGTAGAATTTACATCGTCCTCTTTTCTTTTTTAGGAGTTTTAATGAAAATCCGTATAGACGATCTGGCTGGCGACGTCACAGAAGACGAACTCCGCACACTCTTCGAACTTTTCGGCGCGGTAGCAGCCGTCTCCATCGACACGCGGCGGCGTTGGGGCCAGATCGATATGCCCAGTAAGGCCGCTGCCCGCGAAGCCATCGAAGGACTCAACGGGCAAAACCTCAAAGGTTTTGACATGAAGGTCGCAGAGATGGCCGATCGCCCCCCCTCGCGCCCAAAGGGCAAACCCCGTCGCGGCCGACGACGCTAATCACTCAACGGTCAATTGATGCACCGTGCCGAAATAACGCCGCGGCCGCACCAACACCGTGCCCAACTCCGCGCCGTCCAACGACACCCTAACTTCGGAACACCCCAGCGAATCGGCTTCGGCCAAGGGCGGAAAATCAGTCGAAAGCCGAACCGTGAGCTTCGCACCGAGAACCGCCGCACTGTCGGCTGCAAAAGCATATTCAAAAAAACCGTGATCCTTGGCGTAGACAGACGCATGACCCCGCTGGGATGCCAGCAACCGTAGTTGATCTATTGCGCGCGCGCGTACACGCCTGTAAGGGGATCGAATACAGGCTCAAATCACCTTGTACACGTGGCCAAATCACCAACTTCTCCGCATAGGCCTTCGCCCATAACCCTACTTGCAGATACACATAAAACGAATCGTGATGCGCATAGCTCAACGGGCTTTCTGCCACCCCAGCCCAGTGCAAATACATCGACACACCGCCGTAGTCTTTCCAATTAAAGAGGGTAACGATGACTCGGCAAACTGCACGCCATCCCTGACCCGCCCGTCTGACGCCCGAAGACAATGGTCTTCTCCACCACGGCCAACCTTGACGTCCCGTATAATCTCAGCCGACGAGTGGTTTGCTCCGGTTGCGGTATTTCGCCTCTTCGGTCGCCGGTATCGCACCGGCCACCTTTACCGAATTATGTCCGTGTTTGCTCACACAGGGATACCCCAGATACTTGGGCTCTTCGGCGAGGTAGACCACCGCCGGTTCGTCCACCAGCGTTTCCAACGTCATCACGTCACCGACCCTAAGCTTGCGCGCGTCGGCGACTGAGATCCGCCCAGTGCCCAACTCGGCCTTGACCGGTAGTTCCATGCCGCCCATGCGCAAGCGGTTCTGTCGCAACAACTCAGCCTGATTCAGGCGCTTACTGCGCACATAGTTTTGCTGTCCGAAGCGCGGCAGAATCGACTCCAGCGTAAAAAAGGGATAGCAGAGACTGATTAAACCCGAGGCATGGGTTGAATTCACCTCGAAGGCCAGCAGGATCACGATCTCCGAAGCCGCCGTTATCTGCATAAACTCCGGGTTTGTTTCAAGTTCAATATCGGTAATACCCACCTTCAGAATCGGCTCCCAGGTCGCCTCCAAATCCTCGATAACCTTCTTGACCAAGGTATTCATCTCACCCATCTCAATCGGTGTCATCTGTCGCGCTTCAACACCCTGCGACGACCCCTTGCCGCCAAAAGAACGGTCAACCCTAGCGATGACCAACGGCATCGCGAAATCTAGAATCGCTTGGCCATTGGTCGGCGCCAGGGTGAACTGGTACGAACACGAGGGGTTCGACAGACTCATAATGAACTCGGCATAGGTCGTCTGGTCGACAAAGGCCGT
>DQLG01000753.1 GCA_015660315.1 Candidatus Latescibacterota bacterium | reverse complement strand
TCTTCGATTACAAAGGCGAAGGCGTCAAATACCCGGTGCGTCTGGGCAATATCGGCGTCGGCGAGGTCGTCGAACTCGGCCCCGGCGTCACCTTGCTCAAAGAAGGCGACCATGTGTTCAACTACGGCCCCTTCCGCGAAGAACATATCTGGCCCGAAACCGTGCGCACCTTGCCCGCAGGTGTGCCTTGGCAGGCCGCCGTCTGCCTCGACCCCGCCGACTTCGCCCTCAGCGCGGTGCGCGACGGCAAAGTGCGCATCGGCGACGCGGTGGCCGTCTCTGGCATGGGCGCGATCAGCTTGTTGGTCTTGCAGTTCTGCCGCTTGGCCGGCGCCTATCCTATCATTGCCGTCGACCCGCTCGAAAACCGGCGGCAGGCCGCGCTCGCCTGCGGTGCCGACCTCGTACTCGACCCAAACCAATGCGATGCCGGGGTCGAGATCAAGAAAGCCACCGGCAACCGGGGCACCGACGTCATCATCGACTATAGCGGCCATCCCGCCGCCCTGCAGCAAGCCCTGCGCGGGATCGCCTATTTGGGCACCGTCGTCTGCGGAGCTTATCCCGGCGCTTGGCCCACCGGCCTGGATCTCGGTGCCGAAGCCCATATGAACCGCCCCACCATTATCTTCTCGCGTGCCAATAGCGACCCCAACCCCGACCACCCAAATTGGAACAACGATCGCATTTACGAGGTCTGCTGGCGTCTACTCAGCGAGGGGCAGGTCGATTGCAAACCCATCGTGCACCCCATCGTGCCCTTTGCCGACCTGGCCGAGGAGTATCCCAAAATAGCCAGCCACCCCGAAGAAAATATCAAACTCGGAGCCCATTTCTGATATGCGCCTGTTATTTAATACAATCATGCTCGAAGTCAATCGCTGGACTAAAGACAAGATACTCACGCATCCGCTCGGCGAGCTTTTGCCGGCGCTCAAAAAAGCTAATTTTACCGCCCTTGAGATCTGGCAATACCATATATCTCGATTGACCGACAATGAACTGGCCGCACTGAAAGACCAGCTCGACGCACTCGGATTTCAAAACGTCGCCTTGGGTGCCTATCCGCTATTGCACCTGGAAGGAACACAAGGCCAGGAGGCCGCCGCAGAGCTGGAACGCCTGGTCCGCTACGCCGCAATTTTAGGCACCACTACTTTTAAGATTTTCCCCGGCCGTCTCGCCAGTGCCGACGCCGATGATTCCGCCTGGCAACGATCACTACAACGCCTGCGCGACTTGGCCGCCCGATTGGCCGACAACAACATGGACCTCACGCTCGAAACCCACGGCAATACCCTCTGCGACACCGAAGCAAGCACCAACCGCATGCTCGCCGAACTCGCCGATATCAGCAACCTCGGTCTCTGCTTCCAACCCTATACAGACCAGGACACCGAAGCGACCCTGGCCTTCTTCTCCACGCTCGCGCCCGCCATACGCCATATCCACCTGCAAAACCGCACCATGTCCGACAATGCCTGCTCACGCCTGGCCGATGGAGATTGGTACAATTGCGCGCGCTTGCTGCAAGCCGCCAAAGCCAGCGGTTTCGACGGCCTGCTCTCCCTCGAATTCACCGCCGGACTCTTCCCACTCGAAGGAGCAGTCTTCGCCCCACAGACCGTTATCGACAACGCCCTGCAAGATGCCGAATTCGTCAGGCAACATTGGTCCACCTAAGGGGTGACGACCTCGATTTTTTCTTATGTAAATAATTATCTATAAATTACTTATACTCAAATAAAATCCCCAAAAATCATTAAATACTCCCCTTCAAAATATCCTACACAATCTATTTCGCCCTCACATTCACCTTCTCCAACCCACACTCTCTATACCTCATCACCCAAGTTCGCCAAGACGGAGGGGTCTATCGCGCAGGGCTATTTTCTCGGCGGGGTTGGGTAAAAGAACCTGGTGGTGATGTGCGGTGGAAGTGATCGTGACGACGACTCGATGGGCGATGGCCTGGGGACTAAATCGCCCGAAGCGACAGACCCCGCAGTCGCCTATCGAGCTTAGCCCGGAACAGTGCGACAGAGAGCCAACGCCAAAGCGCTGCGAAGAGCGACAGACCCCGCAGCCACCCACCCAATTTGACTTATCCCATTGCCTATCATACAATTTAAAACCCAAAACACAGATGCAGACAATGCCCCTATGAGCAAAACCAAAAAACAGCCCAAGCTCGACCTCGACCGCCCAGAGCTCTATATCAACCGCGAACTCTCCTGGCTCGACTTTAACGCTCGCGTACTCGAAGAAGCCCTCGACCAACGCAATCCCCTGTTGGAACGCGTCAAATTCATGGCCATCGTCGCTAGCAATCTCGACGAATTCTACGAAGTTCGCGTCGCCGGCGTCCTGCAATTGCACGAGTCCGGCGCCAACCCCAGCCGCCCCGACGGCCTGACCCCCGCCGAGCAACTCGAACGCATCGCGCTATTGGCCCACGAACAGGTCGCCAAGCAATACCGCTGCTGGAATGAGGACCTGATCCCAGCATTAGCCGAAGAAGGCATCTTCTTTTGGGAAGCGCGCCAACTCGAGGGCAAACATCTAGACTTCGTGCACAAATATTGGGAAGAAGAGCTCGAACCGATCCTCACCCCCATCGCCGTCGACCCGGCCCATCCCTTTCCCCGCGTGATCAACAAGGCTCTGTGCATCGGCGCACTACTCGAAACCCAGGATCAGTCGATGATGGGCGTGGCCACCGTGCCGCGTGTGTTACCGCGCATCCTGCGGTTGCCCGACCAGGGCGACGGGATGCATTTTGTTACGCTC
>DQLG01000119.1 GCA_015660315.1 Candidatus Latescibacterota bacterium | reverse complement strand
GTTCGCTGATCTGCGCCAAGCTAATATCCGTTGGCGGAAATTCCACTTCACCGCCATCCATACCGTCGACCACTTCATCGCCCGCCGGTGTGCCATCGGGCCCCAAGGTCGAGCCATCACCGGCACAGCCGGCATAGATGGCTAGCAATAACAACCATTTCATTTGTCGTATCATATGTTTTCCTTTCAACTCATACAAAAACTGGGCAATGCACCCTTCTTTCCTCAGACTCGATAATCGAAAGTCCTTGGCCAGTATAATAGATCATCTTTCTATCGTCAATAATCTATCAGGTGACAGCCATTCCAGGAAATATTATATTAGCAGCGCTTTATACACCACTGACGCAGGAGCCTCTATGCATCTTAGTTGGATCGATTACGCCATCGTGCTCGTTTATGTCGGCGGCACCATCATCGCCGGCACCATGGCGCGCGGCGCCATCAAGGGCATCTCCGATTTCCTCGTCGCCGGCCGCGGGCTCAAAACCCATATGGCCGTCGCCACCATGGTTTCGACCGGTCTCGGGTTGGTCACCGTCATGTATATGGCCGAGGAGGGTTTTAAATACGGCTTTGTGCCCTTTGTCTTCGGTATTATGGCGCTAATCACTACACTGATTATCGGCCGCACCGGCTTTATCGTCAGTCGCCTGCGCCATCTCGAAGTGATGACCGTGCCCGAATTCTACGAGATGAAATACACGCGCGGCGTGCGCCTATTAGGCGGTATTATCCTCACGCTTGCCGGCACCCTCAATATGGGGCTCTTCCCCATCTTAGGCAGCAAGTTCGTGGTTGGCTTCACCGGTCTCGACAAGGAATATGTCAACTTTGTGATGGTCGCGATGCTAATCATCGTCGTGTTCTACACGCTAATGGGCGGCATGGTCTCGGTGGTGCTCACCGACTTCGCGCAGTTCGTGCTGTTGGCGCTGGGTTTCTTCTTCGGCACCTATATCATCTTCAACCATCCGCAACTGGGTTGGGATAATATGGTCCAGGCCGTGCAACTGCATAAAGGAGACATCGGCTTTGACCCGATCGCCAACCCCGCGTATGGCATATCAATGATATTATTTTTATTCTGCGTCGGGCTCGTCGGCGTAGTCTGGCAACCCGAGATGATGCGGCCTTTGAGCGCCGAAAGCCCCAAGGTCGCCCGCCGCGTTTTCTGGATCTCCGCCGCCACCGTCATGGGCCGCGCGATGGTGCCGATGTTTTGGGGCATCGCGGCACTGACCTATTTCGGCGATCCCGACCTCGATCCGCATTACGCGATGCCGGAGATGCTCGGGCAAATCCTGCCCATCGGCATCGCCGGCTTAATGATGGCCGGTATGTTCGCCGCCTTTATGTCGACGCACGACAGCTATCTATTGGCCTGGAGCGGCGTCATTGTCCGCGACGTCATATCGCCGATCAAGGCCATGCTCGCTGGGTCGAGCGGCGAGCGCGAGGACGACGGCACCTGGGGCGGGCTATCGAGCGAGCGCGAAATTTATTGGGTCAGGGCCATTGTGGTGATTCTCGCGGCCTTCCTAGCCATCTTCGGCGCGCTCTACCAACTACCCGAAACGGCCTTCCGCTTTATGTACGTCACTGGCAGCATCTATTTCTCGGGTGCCGTCGGCACCATAGTGCTGGGGCTCTACTGGAAAAAGGCCAATACTCCGGGTGCCTACACCGCGCTGGTCTTGGGCGCACTGGTGCCGCTCAACTTCCTGATCATGACCGAAAACCAGGAGTCAGTGCCCGCATTCCTTTTGCCCTTGGTCGAAAATTCTAACCTCGTTGGGCTCACCAGTTTTATCGTCGGCGGTCTCGCTATGCTGATCGTCGCCTCGCTCACGCAGCGCTCACACCCGCCGCGTTCCCTAGACTTTAACGATATGGATTAATTGCCATGGACGTCGAAACCTGGAAAGCCCTGTGGAAAATCATCTTTATCGTCGCCAGCGCGATGTTCTATGTCGTCGTCGCCGTCGTCGCCTTCAAAGGCTTTGGCGACGTGACCCAGATGATACGCAATATGTCGGCCGGTCAAGGCGCCAGTGAATCGGCCGCCGAGGCGAAGAGCGGATAACGCGAACCCGGCGCAAAGCGCAATCGCCGCACGCCTTGAAGCTGGCCTATAGCCGGCGAACTCAACCCGACAGGTTAGCCATCGGGTTATAGAGTACACGGCATCGATCTCGAGACCGTCAACGACAGCCTCAAACGATCCTTGGGCAAGGTCGGTTTTCTCGAGCGCTTTTCGGCCACTTCATTTTCGCATCCGATGAAGTGGCCGAAAAGTTCGCCATGACGAATATCCGTGAGCAAATCTGTACGCTCAAAAAAATCGCTCTATATCATCAGCTGGATCAACTACGACCTGCCCGAAGCAATCGCGCGTTTCACAGAAATCGCCCCACGCCACGGTCGCGTGGAACCAGGACATCCGCCTGGATTAGTACGATTTATAACTGGATACCCTATTGCACGCAGTCGGGGAATTCGACCCGGCCTGCCATTAGGTGTTGATCAACACCTAATGGCAGGTCATGGCACCAGGTATCAAAGTTATGCCAGAACACTATTAGACCGCCCACAGGTACTGGCGCAACGGCGTACCGGGATTGCGGACTTTGAACGCTAAAAGGAGACAACTCCTTCCGTGAGAACAACGAAAGGCAGGGTATCAGTTGGTTCCCGCTGTAGCCGGAGCGTCTTGGCCGCGGCGCTATGCCTGCTGTCCGCGCCGACGGCAGCCGAGGTCCAATTCGCCGATGCCACGGCGGCAGCCGGGATCGTGTTTCACCACCGACACGGTGGCACGGGCGAGAAATATCCGATGGAAACGATGGGGTCGGGCGTAGTATTCTTCGACTACGACGCCGACGGATGGCTCGACCTCTACTTCGTCAATAGCGCCGGGCCAGGCGCACTCTACCGCAATAAAAGCGACGGCACCTACGCCGACGCAACAGCTCTAGCCGGGGTCGCCAACTCAGGTTACGGACTGGGTTGCGCCGCGGCCGACTACGACGGCGACGGCGACCTCGACCTCTATATTACCTGCTACGGCCCGAATATTCTCTACCGCAACGAAGGCGACGGCACATTCAGCGACGCGACGGCCGCGGCGAAGGTAGCCGGGCCACAAATGGCCAACCCCGGGATGAGTACCGGCGCCGCTTTTGCCGACTACGACGCCGACGGCGACCTCGATCTCTTCGTGGGCAATTACGCCGAGTTCCGCCCCGCGCTGCACAAACCCTGCATCCGGGGCGAAAGTATTGCGGTCTATTGCGGTCCAGAAGCCTTCGCGCCGCAAAGGGATATTTTTTATCGCAACGAAGGTAATGGCACATTCGCCGACATCACCGATGAAGTGGGTCTGTTGCCCGCCGCCGCTAAGGAATTGGGGGCCTTCTTCATCGATTACGACCAGGACCGCGACCCCGATCTCTACGTGGCCGGCGACCGCTCGCCCAACTTGCTCTACCGCAACGATGGAGGTCACTTCGCAGAGGTCGGCGCCCTGGCCGGGGTCGCCTATAACGACATGGGGAAACCCCTGGCCGGCATGGGGGTCGATGTCGGCGACTACGACAACGACGGGTACTTCGACTTCTTTGTCACCAACTACCAATGGGAGACCAACAGCCTCTACCGCAACCTGGGCAACGGCTTTTTCGCCGATATCACTTTTCAATCGGGACTGGGCGTGCCGAGCCTGTCGTTTCTGGCCTGGGGCGCGCTCTTCTTCGACTACGACAACGACGGGGACCTGGATGTGGCGGTCACCAACAACAACCAACCGGCCGTACTCTTGCGCAACGACGGCGGCAATGCAAATCACTGGTTGAGCTTGCGGCTGGTCGGGGACTTAGTCGGGGCCG
>DQLG01000757.1 GCA_015660315.1 Candidatus Latescibacterota bacterium | reverse complement strand
CTTTTACATGTCGGCCCGCCACTATCTGGCATCCAGAGACAACAAGACTGGTGTAGCCCTACTCGAACAGGCCGTCGCCTTAGGCCCGGATATCATCAACTTGCAGGATGCCCACGAGCGCATGGGCCTAATGTATCTACAGGACCCTGGACGCTTCGTGGATTTTATTACACCGACAGTGCAGCAATTCCCCGCGAGCATCCCACTCGAAGTCTTTAATCTAGTCTATATTTCTGTCAATCCGGAGACGCCAGGACAGCGCGAAGCGCGAGACCGTCTGAACGCCATCGGCATTCATCTCGAAGTCGCCCAATGGATCGGCAAAGCCTACAACAATCTGGGTATGGGCCTCTATGACAACGGCGAGACGACGCGCGCCATAGCAGCCTACCAACACTCGTTGCGCTTTCTGCCCAACAGGGCAACTACGCTGATGCAACTGGCCCAGGCCCTGCAAAAACAGGGCAACCAGCCCGCATCCACTGCCGCCATGCTACGAGCCGCGCAAATAGCGCCGCACGATCAGTCGACGCTTTACAACGCGACCGTCGCGCTATTTATACAGGGCAAAACAGCGCGTGCCGTCGAGTATTGCCTAGCTGCGCTAGAACTACAACCCCACCCCAAACTCTATTCGCTTTTGGGCACCTGCTACCGACAGTTGGGGGAGCAAGAACAAGCCATAACCGCCTACCGGCAGAGCATCGCCCTCGCACCAAAAAATTTCATAGCTTACGCGCACTTAGCCAATATCTTTGAAAGACCACAAGCCATAAAAACCCTCGAACAGGCCCTTGCCGCCGGCATTGAACACGCCGAAATCTACAAGCGCCTTGGCCGCCTTTATTTTGAACAGGGCGAAGCGATTCGCGCCGCCGAACTCCATCGCCGCGCTATCGCCATCGCCCCCAACGATGTCCAGACCCATACCAACCTTGGCACTATACTGAAGACACTGGGCCAATGGCAAGAAGCCCATCGCGCCTACGAACAGGCCAACACGCTCGAACCCCATAATCCCGCACACCTCCTGGAAATGGCCGAGCTCACCCATATACTGGGCAAAGAAAGTGTGCCGACCGTACGAGACTCCATCGAAACACACTAGCCTCAGGGCACAAAAAAAGGGGACCTTTTACAAGGTCCCCTTTTTTTATGTGCAAATCGTCGTTCAAGGCAAATGCGTGCCGCCCATCAAATAGCGGTCGACCTCGCGCGCGGCGCCACGCCCCTCATTGATCGCCCAGACCACCAAACTTTGGCCGCGCCGCATATCGCCGGCGGCGAAAATGCCCTCAACGCTCGTCGCAAATTTCTCATGCTCGGCCTTGGCGTTGGAGCGCTCGTCGCGTTCAACACCAAGCTGGTCGATGGCCGCGTCTTCGGGGCCGCGAAAGCCCATCGCCAACAGGACCAGATCTGCCGGCCATATTTTTTCACTGCCTTCGATCGGTTTTGGCACGAAACGGCCGTTCTCGTCCTTGTCCCATTCGATATTGACCGTATGCAATTCCTTGACATTGCCCTCATCGTCGGCGACAAATTTCTGGGTCATAATCAAATAAGTGCGCGGGTCGTCGCCAAAACGAGCTTTGGCCTCTTCCTGGCCGTAGTCGAGCTTATAAACATTGGGCCATTGCGGCCAGGGATTGTTGTCGGCGCGCTCTTCCGGCGGCCGCGGCATAATCTCGAACTGGGCCAGCGTCTTGCAGCCATGGCGTAACGAAGTACCACAACAGTCGGTTCCGGTGTCGCCACCGCCAATGACGATAACGTGCTTGTCCTTGGCCGAAATATAGTTGCCGTCCTCGTGCTCGGAATCAAGCAGGCTCTTGGTATTGGCGCGCAGGAAATCCATCGCGAAATGAATGCCCGTAAACTCGCGCCCCTCGATCGGCAGGTCATTGGCTTTGGTCGCGCCGCCGCAGAGCACCACCGCGTCGTTTTCTTCGGACAATTGCGTCGCGGGCATATCAACGCCGATCTCAGTGCTAGTGACGAACTTGACGCCCTCAGCCGCCATCAAATCGACACGACGCTGCACCACGGCCTCTTTCTCGAGCTTCATATTCGGAATTCCGTACATCAGCAAACCACCGATGCGGTCGGCCCGCTCGTAGACGGTTACCTGATGACCGGCGCGGTTGAGCTGCGCGGCGCAGGCCAGACCCGACGGCCCCGAACCAACGATCGCGACGCTTTTACCTGTGCGCTTCGCAGGCGGCTCGGGCACGATCCAGCCCTCGGCAAAACCCTTGTCGACGATGGCGCACTCGACATTCTTGATCGTCACCGGCAAAGCATTGATACCCACTACGCAAGCGCCCTCGCAGGGTGCGGGGCAGACGCGGCCAGTAAATTCCGGGAAGTTATTGGTCTTGTGTAGGCGCTCTAGCGCCTCGCGCCACAAACCGCGATAGACTAGGTCGTTCCACTCGGGGATTAGATTATTGACCGGGCAGCCCGACCCCTTGTCGCCGTCGCTGACCACATCGCCGAGGTGGCAAAAGGGAATGCCGCAGTCCATGCAGCGCGAACCCTGCTCGCGCAGCGCCTCTTCCGGCATATGCTCGTGAAACTCGTCCCAGTCCTTAACCCGTTCTATCGGGTCGCGATCCTTCGGTAAAACGCGTTCATACTCGATAAATCCAGTAGGTTTACCCATCAGTCACCTTCCTCTTCAGTCGCTTATCTAGGACGCTTCGGCCATCGCCTCGTGGAAGGCGAACAATTCCGCCTCGTCGCCCGTCAGCCCGCTCTCCTCTGCCCGCTTAAAGGCGTTGAGCATCTTGCGGTAGTCACGCGGCATGACTTTAACAAAGTTCGGCAACATCGCGTCCCATGCATCCAATATTTGTTGTCCGCGCACACTCTTCGTGTGTTGTATATGGCGTTCGATCAGGGCTTTTAACTCGGCGATATCCTCAGCATCCTCTACCGGGCCCATGTCAGCCAACTCGTCGTTGAAATGCACCGCGAAATCGCCGACTTCGTCGAGCACATAGGCGATACCGCCCGACATCCCGGCGCCGAAATTGCGCCCGGTCTTACCGAGCACCACCACCCGACCGCCGGTCATATATTCGCAGGCGTGGTCGCCGACGCCTTCAACCACCGCCTCGACTCCGCTATTGCGCACACAGAAGCGTTCACCTGCCGTGCCATGGATATAGGCCTCGCCCGCGGTCGCGCCATAAAAGGCGACATTGCCGACGATAACATTCTCCCACGGCACAAAGGTTGAGTTGGCCGGCGGATAGAGCACCAGTTTCGCGCCCGACAGCCCCTTGCCGAAATAGTCATTGGCGTCGCCCTCGACCTCCAGCGTCATCCCCTTGGGGGTGAATGCGGCAAAGCTTTGACCGGCGGCTCCCTGAAACTTGAAACGGATCGTATTCTCGGGCAGGCCCTCAGGGCCATAGCGCCGCGTAACCTCCGAACCGAGAATGGTCCCGGTAACGCGGTTGACATTCTTGATCGGTAACGTCGCCTCAACCGCCTCGCCGCGTTCGAGCGCCGGTTTGGCCAGTTCGAGCAGTGTAGTATTGTCGAGCGCCTTATCGAGCCCGTGGTCCTGCGGAATCTGGCAATAGCGGCCGACCTCGTCGCCGACATCCGGCCGGTGCAGAATCGGTGTCAGGTCGATACCCGCCGCCTTCCATTGCTTGATGGCCTTCTTCGGTTCGAGACGGTCGGTGCGGCCAACCATCTCATCGATGGTGCGGAAGCCCAGCTCGGCCATAATCTCGCGCATATCCTCGGCGATAAAGCGCAGGAAATTAACCACATGGTCGGGGTCGCCGGTAAATTTCTCACGCAGCTTCGGGTTTTGCGTCGCCACACCCACGGGGCAGGTGTCGAGATGGCAGACCCGCATCATAATGCAACCCATCGTCACCAGCGCGCTGGTCGCAAAACCGAATTCCTCGGCCCCCAAGAGCGCGGCGATAATCACGTCGCGGCCAGTCTTGAGCTGGCCATCGGTCTCGACGACGATGCGACTGCGCAGGTCATTGAGCACCAGCGTCTGGTGCGTCTCGGCCAATCCCAGCTCCCACGGCAGACCAGCGTGTTTTATACTGGTCTGCGGCGAGGCGCCAGTGCCACCATCATGGCCCGAAATCAGCACCACGTCGGCATGGCCCTTGGCCACTCCGGCGGCGACAGTGCCTACGCCGAACTCGGAAACTAGCTTGACGTTTATGCGCGCATTGACATTCGCATTCTTCAGATCGTGCACCAACTGCGCCAGATCTTCGATAGAATAGATGTCGTGGTGCGGCGGCGGCGAAATCAGTTCGACTCCCGGCGTCGAATGGCGGACCTTCGCGATCCAGGGATATACTTTCGGACCCGGCAACTCGCCACCCTCACCCGGCTTCGCGCCCTGGGCCATCTTGATCTGCAATTCCTGGGCCTGGGTCAGATAGTAGCTCGTTACGCCAAAACGTCCCGAAGCCACCTGCTTGATCGCGCTATTCTTCGAGTCGCCATTGGGTTCGAGCACGTAGCGGGCCGGATCTTCGCCGCCCTCGCCGGTATTGCTACGGCCGCCGAGACGGTTCATCGCGATGGCCAAACCCTCGTGCGCCTCCTGGCTGATCGAGCCGTAGGACATCGCTCCGCTTTTGAAGCGCCGGGTGATCGCCTCGATCGACTCGACCTCTTCGATTGGGATCGATTTAGAATCGCCTTTAAACTCCAACAAGCTGCGCAAGGTCGCCAGACGCTCGGACTGATCATTGATCTCATTGGCGTACTGCTTATAAATCTTGTAGCTGTCTTCGCGCGCCGCCCGCTGGAGCAAGTGAATCGTCTTCGGGTTGAAGAGGTGCTTTTCGCCGTCTTGGCGCCACTGATAATGGCCACCGACGTCAAGCGTTTGGACCTGGGTCGAAATCGCCGGGAAAGCCGCCTCATGGCGGGCCAACGACTCGCGCGCGACATCTTCGATACTCATACCCTGAACCTGGGTCGTGGTCCAGGTGAAGTAGCGGTCTACCACCTCCTGGTTGAGTCCGACGGCCTCGAAAATCTGCGCTCCACGATAACTCTTGATGGTCGAGATACCCATCTTGGCCATCACCTTAATGATGCCCTTGATGGCACCGTAGATATAGCGCTCCTCGGCCTCTTCGTAGCTATAGCCTTCGAGCATATTCTCACGGATCATGTCGTTGATCCCCTCGAAGGCCATATAGGGATTGATCGCCTGGGCACCATAGCCGAGCAACAGGCAGAAGTGATGCACCTCGCGCGGCTCACCCGATTCGAGCGCCAACCCGATATGGGTGCGGGTCTCCAAACGCACCAAATGGTGATGCACCCCAGCCACCGCCATCAGCGCCGGTATCGGCACATTGTCGGCATCCACGCCGCGGTCGGAAAGAATAATCATATTGTGGTCTTCAGCGACGGCCACGTCGACCTTGTCGAAGAGATCTTCCATCGCCTTCTCAAGCCCCGCCTCGCCGTCAGCGCGATTGAACAAGATCGGAATCGTCACCGCCTTATGGCCGAAGAGATCGACCTCGCGCAATTTCTCCAACTCGGCGTTTTTGAGAATCGGCCGCTGTAGGGTGATCTGACGACAACTCTCCGGCTCGGGCTCTAATAAGTTGCGCTCGGGGCCAATCTTCGTTTCTGCAGAAGTGATCAACTCCTCGCGCAAGGGATCGAGTGGCGGGTTGGTGACTTGCGCGAAGTGCTGCTTGAAATAGCTGTATAAGAGCTGCGTGCGCTCAGAAAGCACCGCCAGCGCCGCGTCGTTGCCCATCGAGCCATTCGGATCCCTCTGCACTTCGATCATCGGCTTGAGGAAAACCCGCAAATCCTCAAAGGTATATCCAAAGGCCTGCTGCCACTTCAGCACTTCCTCATGCGTCTCTATCAGCGGCGCGCCCGTCGTCTCGGGCAGATCCTCCAATGCAACGACATTGGCATCGAGCCATTCGCGATAAGGATGCTCAATGGCGACCTGGTGCTTGATCTCCTCGTCGCTGATGATCCGGCCAGCGGCCGTATCGATCAGCAACGTACGCCCTGGCTGCAAACGCCCCTTGCTGACCACGTCTTCCGGCGAAATCGCCAGCACGCCGGTCTCCGAGGAGAGCACCATCGTGTCGTCGTTGGTGATATAATATCGCGAGGGCCGGAAACCATTGCGGTCGAGCGTGCCGCCGACGATCGTGCCATCAGTGAAAGCGATCGAAGCCGGGCCGTCCCATGGCTCCATCAAGCAGCTGTGATACTCATAAAAAGCACGCTTCTCGTCGCTCATCGTCTCGTGCTTTTCCCACGGCTCGGGGATCATCATCATCGCCGCGTGCGCCAACGAGCGCCCACCCAGATGCAGCAATTCGAGCGCGTTGTCGAATTTGGCCGAGTCGGAGCCATCCTCGTGTATGATCGGGTAGAGCTTGTCGATATCGTCGCCAAAGAGCTCCGAGGCTAACATCCCTTCGCGCGCATGCATCCAGTTGCCGTTACCACGCACGGTGTTGATCTCGCCATTGTGGATCATATAGCGGTAAGGGTGCGCCCGCTCCCAACTGGGAAAGGTATTAGTGCTGAAACGCGAATGCACCAGCGCAATCGCCGACTCGAAACGCTCGTCTACCATATCGGGGAAATAATCCTCGACCTGGTCGGGGATTAGCATGCCCTTGTAAACTATGGTCCGCGACGAGAGACTCGCCGGGTAGAAGAAGTCGCCGTTGGCCAGTTCGTCGTTATAGCGAATATCGTTCTCGGAGCGCTTGCAGATGACGTAGAGTTTACGCTCAAAGGCCAATTCGTCGTCGCCGTGCACTTCGCCGCGACCGATAAAGGCCTGGCGCTGAGCCGGCTCGCGCGCTTTCGCGGTATTGCCGATGGCGGCGTTGTTGGTCGGCACGTCGCGCCAACCCAAGAAGCGCTGGCCCTCTTCTTCAACGATACGGACGAAAATCTCCTCGCAAGCCGCACGCTCGGCAGCGTCGGGCGGCAGAAAGAGCATACCGACCCCGTACTCACCCGGTTCGGGCAGGTCGAAATCGCAAACGCCGGCAAAAAACTTGTGCGGCAATTGCAATAAGATGCCCGCGCCATCGCCGGTGTTGACCTCGCAACCGCAAGCGCCGCGATGCTCGATATGCTTGAGTACCTCTATCGCTTGATGCACTAATTTGTGCGATTTGCGGCCCTTGATATTGACGACGAAGCCAATACCGCAGGCGTCGCTTTCATAGGCCGGGTCGTAGAGCCCTTGTTTTTTCGGATATCCGGGGATATGTGCCATTTTAACCTTCCCTTGCTCGGGGGCCTGTCCGGTAAACGATAGAGCATACGATACACATAGGTTGCGCCCGCATAGGGGCGACCTCGTGTTTGTCTCGCTCAAAAATTGTCGTCGTTTGCTAAAAAGATCCGTGCTCGCATAGATACGCAGGGGATGCGAACAGGCAAGTGGACAGGACCGTCATCTCGGTCTATTCATCTAATATTTATTGTTTAAGAGAGGTTAATATACGAAATAGATCTGCATTGTCAAACATTATTGTGCCACTTTTTATAACTTTCCTGTGACATACCTTGCGAGAAATATAGTATGTGGCCTAAATTACACTATTACATATTTATAAAAGGATAATTTAGGCCATGAAGCATCTCGATGATCAAGAGCAGCGCATCATTCGCGCCCTAATCCGCAATCCCCGGTCTTCAGACAATCGCATCAGCACACTGACCGGCGTCCCGGTGCGCACCGTCAGCCGCAAACGCGTCCGCCTCGAGCAAGAAGGTATCCTCTCCTACTACGCTTCCGTGGATATGCAAGCGAAAGGCACAGGCCGCTTTTCGACGCAGCATATGCTAACGATCAAGTTTAAATTGGGCATCACCCACAGCCAGATCGTGCAGGAGATTCGCCACGAACCGAATGTCGCCGATGTCTTTAGCGAACTGATCCGCGACAGTTATATCGCCGAGATCGAGGGGCATATCGCGCTGGTGATGGTGGTCGAAGGCGAGTCCGACAGCGACGTCGCCGAAAACGTTCAGGGTAAGATCATTCCCTCTCTGCAGAAAAACCACGGAGAAGACTCGATCCTGGAATTGAAGACCATTCGACTCTTAGACCCGATCCGCAGGTTGCACAATTATCTGCCGATGGTCAACATGAAGGAGGGCTTCGTCGTCGAGAATTGGCCGGACGACGCGATTTTTGTGGAGTAGGCACGAGACGGGAGACGGATAGCGGTGAGCCCGGCACTATTTATCTAATACAGAGTATCGCTAATCTCCACTGGTGGAGTTTTGGATATAACTCTCTACTTCCTAGCGAGAATCGCAACATTACCGTAGGGTTGGTTCAGAGCATCGCTACGCGCTACGCGCCTTGCGGGAGCTCGCCCCGCTATCCTGCAGAGCTCCGAGGAGGAGCTTCAACGCCCGAAATCCACAGCCTCGTAGTCCCCAACCGCGCCGTCGACATTCGGGCCAACCGACATCACATCATCTTCGTCCCGGTGAATGACCCGCGCTAGACCACCGATATATTGCCCCGCAGCGAGGACGGGCGTAATACGCGCGCCCACTACGTGTTCGGCAGGGCCTAATTATCTTCCGCTATTTTCGAACGACGGCGCAACACCTATTGCCCCACCTCCGGTGTGATACGCAATTTGATCACCGCGTGCTGCTCCAGAAACATCGCGTGCACCTCGCCCTGCGCCGACTGCTCTATCCGGCTCTCGGCCTCAAAGGTGATCCACGCCTCGAAGACCGAGTCCGCCTGGTCGGCGACCCCGTCTTCCGCGACGCCGTCAAATTCCACGTAGAGCGACGAGGGCGAGATCTCACCATTGTTGGCGACCAGTTCCAGTTCGGTCTCCCACGCCTCAACCAAAGGGCCGACCAGACTCTCGACGCGCACCTTGACCGGCAGCGAAAAACCCGGCCGCACCCAATCGTCGGTCGCCTCCAGGCTCAGCTTGAACCGGCCGTCCGCGGTCGTCGCGCCGATCAACCTCTTCGGCTCCTCGGCACAGCCCGCGCAAAACAGCGCGGCGCACAATAACACCAGCGACTTCATTGCCCACCTCCTAAGCTTTGCTCCACCTGGTGTACCGCCCTGTTGAAGATCCGCTCGGAAACCAAGTAGGGGAACTTCGACTCGTAAAAAAGTTTGGCCACCTCGCGGTCGATCGGATGGTAACGGTTACGCATATCCTCACGGGTCGGGAAGAGGATCTGCACCCCCGGACGGAAACCCTGCATCGTCTGGGCCATATTCTGGTTGAGCTTGAGCACCCGCTTGAGGATCAGCACCTGGCGCAACCGTTCGATATCGCTCTCGTCGGTCAATACGATCGACCACTGCTTCGACACCGCGTTGTCATCGTAGACGTTCATCTTCCACAATAGCTCGTCCTGCTCGCCCACTGGTAGGATTGTATCACTGACGGTAGCAATCGGCATCCCGAAGGCGTGGCCCGGCACCGGCGTGGGCTGTGCCTCGAAACTCAAGATCACCGCGCTCTCGGGTGAAGCCAAGACCTTGGGCAGGAGGTCGACGAGCGTCAGATCGTCACTGAAACGCCGTACGCTCTTTTCGTCGAGCGGCGGAGAAAAGAAAAAGACCTGGTTGAGGTTCACCTCCTCGGCGAAGTCGAGATTGCCAACGATTTCGTAGAGCATCCGCCGTACCAGCACGCCCTCGCCCGGCACCCGCCCCTGCAACAGGCTGTGGAAAGGCTCCTTACGCTGCAACATCACATTCTCGCTCGCACTCTGCTTGACCTGTCGTTGCAACTCGGTGAACACCGGACTCTCCTGGACGAATTTCAAGTCCCATACGTCGTCGTCGCGCACCCGGTAGGCGTTGCGAAAAAGCTGCGTGTTGAAGCGGTCGAAGAGGTCCGAATCCTTCGGGATCAGATAGCTGAAACTGTGTTCCTCCAGCGGCACGATATGCGGAGTGATCACCACGATCACCTCACGCTGTTCGGTCTCCAGCCGCTCGCGCGAGAACAGGCGCCCGATAAGGGGTAACCCGCCCAATAGCGGTACCTCGGTGCGCGACCCCTGTTGTTCGGTCGACAACAGGCCGCCGATAATAAAAGGCGTGCCGTCGGCGACCCGCACATAGGTCTCGACCAGACGATTATCGATAATCGGCGAAAACTCGATACCCGAAGTGCCTTGCTCAAGGCGCGCCGCCGACTCCACTGAGATCGAGGAGATGATCGTCTCGATCTGCATCGTCACCTCGGTGCCTTCGCGATTGATGCGGGGCCGCAAGTTGAGCACAATGCCGACCGGAAAATACTCGATGCCCTTGCTGACCGAAGAAGTTGTCGCCGTCGTTTTCGCAACGGGAATCTGCCGGCCCACCTGAATCCGCGCCTGGCGGTCGTTGAGGACCAGCACCGAAGGACTCGACAGCACCTCGGCGTCACCGGCCTCCTTCAGCGCTTCGAGCCTGCCACGGAAGTCAATGAAATCGCTAAAGCCGTCGCGCGAAAATAAAAATTTCGTCAGGCTATTGCCCGATTCAGTGGCCTCGAAGGACAATTTGGCATTTTCCTGCTGACCGCTAAACTCAATGCCGACATCGTTCAACTGGCTGGTATTGACCTCGATGACCAGGGCCTCGATCACGATCTGCTGCGCCGGCAGATCGATCTGGGCGCGCAAGAGATTGACCAGGCGTTCAAGCGGCTCGGGGTCGTTGAGATCGTAGACGAAGAGCAGACGCTCCTGCGGCGAGCCGGTGGTCGTATGGTGCAAGTGTGAACCGCCCAATTGCGGCGCGCCTTGGCTCTTTTTGCTCGTGCTCGCCTTGCCCTTGTTAACCATATCGACTTCGAGCAGGCTGGTCTTAGAGGCGTTGGAAACCTTGACCACCCACGGCAACTTGGGCTTCTTGCCCTGCACGACATCAAAAATCGACTCGTAACTGGCCACCTTGCTCGACTTCTTCTCGAACTCGACGGTGTGATATCCCAACGCCTTGAGCAGCCCCAACGCGCGGTCGGCTTCGATATGCCCTAGGCGGAACATTTCATAGGCTAGGTCGGGTTCACCTCCCTTGCGACTCTTGCTTTTTTTGGCCAGGGTCTTGAACTCAGAATGGATCTTCCGCAGATCCGCACCGGTGTCACCGACCAGTATGAAGTCGTATCCACCGACGACTCCAGAGGCGATACCGATCTCGACAACGCGTTCCCCGTTAGAATAAACCCGATTTTCCACCACACCGGCCCGATCACCCAACTCACCGTAATCGCCTGCGAGCCGATAGCCCATAGGCAACAGAACGCGCAAATCGGCCGCATCCAACAATTGCCGCGTCTTGGCCAGCGAGCCGGTGGGGGATTCGACGAAATGCACTTCCTGTGACCAGCCCGCCGCAGGGATCGCCAGTAAAACGACCACAACGCAGACCAGTAATTTATATATGTGTATTGGCTTCATAACCTCCATCATACTGCCACAATTTTAAACTGTCAAGTTAGCAGATAACGCAACAAAAAGGACACGGCACGAATCCAAACCTCCAGCGACGCTTCGCGTGCGCGTCCACCCAACAAGTGCAAGGCCGCATAGGCCATGATGCCGATATAGAAGGAATCTCAATCGGCAAATTACCGAAGATTCGACCTCCAACTCGTCGAAAATCGAGCTGCAAAGTGCCCTCTCCCGGTGTCCAAGTCCCAGCAAAGATCAGTGTGCCCCCGTCAAACTGGTTCAATTCCCCCAGATCCAAACCCTCCAACTCATCCAACGGCAGCAATGCGCTTAAAAAAAGCCCCACCGACGCGATTCTCAAAGCGCCCGTCGCTACGAAAGCTATACGGAAATTCGGCGTCCTGCCCAAAATTTAACCGCCAAGTCCCTACCAGTTTGCGCGCCTTAGAGAAAAGCGGTGTATCGCCAAAATCTCCGATAACCACCGCCGCCCCAGAAAGCGGCAGCAGCGAAATCCGCACTTCCGCGGCCTTATCCGCGCCACGCTCTGCGCCAACTTAGCGGGAATAAGCAACTCGAGATCCACCGAACTTGTGGACAGATTTCTTGTGGGATTAAGATCGGGACTACAAGCGCAGAACAACAAGCCTATAAAGAGCACCAAGCTATTGCGAAGATATGCATTGAGAATTCGCACGATATTCGTCTCCCCCAACCAACAAGGTTTGCCGAACTCGGATGCCAAACAGGGATGGTCCGCGAGAATGAGCGGAAAATAAAACCCTTAGCCCATTGCTTATACCAGCATCAACTATCCTTTACGGCCGTCACCAGATCCAACACCGCTTCCTTCGCGCTACCAAAAAACATCAACGAATTATCCGCCGCAAAAAGCGGATTCGGTATACCAGCAAAACCCGGACTCAGGCTCCGTTTGATCACCACTACCGTCCGCGACTTGTCCACATCGAGAATCGGCATGCCCGCAATCGGCCCCGAATTATCGTCGCGGGCCAGCGGGTTGACCACGTCGTTGGCGCCAATGACCAGCGCCACGTCGGTCTGTTGGAAGGTGGGGTTGATGCGATCCATCTCGACCAGCTTGTCGTAGGAGACCTCGGCCTCGGCCAATAGCACGTTCATATGGCCCGGCATCCGGCCGGCCACCGGGTGGATAGCGTATTCGACCTCGATTCCGCGCTGCTCCAACAGATCCGCCAAGTCGCGCACCGCGTGCTGCGCCTGAGCCACCGCCATCCCGTAGCCGGGCACGATCACCACGCGACGGGCGGTATCAAAGAGCATCGCCACCTCATCGGCCGAAGTCGACTTGATCTTACCTGCATACACCTCGTCGTCACTAGCCCCGGAAGCGGTCGGCGTCGCACCGCTGTCGCCGAAAAACACGTTGCCGAGCGAGCGGTTCATCGCCTTGCACATGATCTGGGTCAGGATCAGCCCTGAAGCGCCGACCAGCGAACCAGCGACAATTAGCACATTGTTGTCGAGCACGAAACCCGTCGCCGCCGCCGCCAACCCCGAGCAAGAGTTGAGGAAGGCGATCACCACCGGCATATCCGCGCCGCCAATGGGCACCACCAGCATCACGCCCAATAGCGAAGCCACGCAGACCATAATCCAGAAGACATCCATCTGCCCGGGTTCGAGCACCAGCCAGCCGCCCAGGCCAATACAGACCAACGTCAGCAAGCCGTTGAAAAATTGCTGGCCGGGAAACTGGATCAGCCGCTTGAGCACTTCCATCAACTTGAAGAAGGCCACCAGGCTGCCCCAGAAGGTCACCGCGCCGATAAGGCCTGAGGCCGCCGTGGAAACCGTGAACTGATGCGAAGGAGCCGGTGCTGCGATCAACGCCGCACCGGCCACTAGCACCGAAGCCACGCCGCCGAAGCCATTGAACATCGCCACTAGCTCGGGCATGGAGGTCATCGGGATCTTCGCCGCGAAAGCCACGCCGATCAGCGAGCCTACCACTACACCAATCAAAATATATTCGAAGGAGAGAATGCGCTGGTCGAGCAAGGTCGCCAGCACCGCCAGCAACATCGCCAACGCGCCCAGCGTATTGCCGCGCACCGCCGTACGCGGATGCGTCAGCCCTTTGAGGCCGAGGATGAAGAGCACTGAAGCGAAGAGGTAGGCGAAGTTGATCAGGGTGATGCCCATCTCTTAGTCCCGCCTCTTGAACATGCTCAACATTCGATGGGTCACCATAAAACCGCCCACCGCGTTGATCGTGGCAAATACGAGTGCCGCTAGGCCTAAATAGGTTGCCAGCGTCGGATCCTCGGAGGAACCAGCCGAAAGCAATGCACCGACCAGCGTGACACCGGAAATCGCGTTGGAGCCCGACATCAATGGCGTGTGCAAGGTCGGCGGAATTTTGGTGATAATCTCGAAACCGATGAAGACGGCCAGCACGAAAACCGTTAGCGCGGCGACGAACACTTCCATCAATGGCCTCCTTCGGAGTCGCTTTCGCGGATGCGCGGGTGCACGACCTGGCCATCGCGCATCACCAGCGTCTCACGCGTAATCTCATCTTCCATATCAAATTGCAGCCCCTCCTCACCCAATAAGTGACGAAGGAAAGTAGAAATATTGTGCGAGTACATCTGGCTAGCGTGATTGGGCACGGCCGCTGGCAAGTTCAGCGGCCCCATGATCTGCACGCCGTCTTCGACAACAGTCTCGCCCGGACAGGTCAACTCGCAATTGCCACCGCGCTCCGAAGCCAAGTCAATTATAACCGAGCCCGGATCCATCGCGCGCACGGCGTCAGCAGTGATCAATAGCGGCGATGGCTGGCCAGGGATCGCCGCGGTCGTGACGACCACGTCGTTCTGCCCGGCAACTTTGGCCAGTTCTTCCCGTTGGCGGCGGTAAAACGCCTCATCCTGCGCCTTGGCATAACCGCCGGCGTCCTCGGAGTCCCCCGCGTCGATCTCCAATTCGATAAACTCGGCCCCGAGGCTCTCGATCTGCTCTTTTACCGCCGGCCGAACGTCGTAGGCCTGAACCACTGCGCCCAAACGGCGGGCGGTGGCGATCGCCTGAAGCCCGGCGACGCCGGCGCCGATGATAAGCACCCGGGCCGGAGTCAGCGTGCCGGCGGCCGTCATTAACAACGGAAACATCCGCGGCAGCGCATCGGCCGCCATCAGCACCGCCTTATAACCGGCGATCGTCGCCATCGACGAGAGAATATCCATGCTCTGAGCCCGGGTAATGCGCGGGATCAGTTCCATGGCAAAAAGAGTGGCTCCCGTAGTCGCCAATTCGCGCAGCTGCGGCCCCGCGGTCAAAGGGTCCGAAGCACCTATGATGACCTGACCGGAACGGGCAAGGGCAAGGTCTGCACGCCCGGCTTCGGGGTTCGCCCCGAAGGTGCGCACCTGCAATACAACATCGGCACGGGCGAAGACCTCGTCGCGGTCAGCGGCGATTTGCGCACCGCGCTCGGTATAGTCTGTGTCAGCGAAACCCGCGGCCGTTCCTGCACCGGGTTCCACTATGATTTCGCTATTGAGAGCGACTAGGCCGGACACTGCATCAGGGACGAGGGCAACGCGATCTTCACCAGCAAAGGTTTCGCGCGGAATACCTATGATCATAACTCAACATGGGCTGTAATGGG
>DQLG01000857.1 GCA_015660315.1 Candidatus Latescibacterota bacterium | reverse complement strand
GAATGGGCGTTTTTGTGGTGATCCGCACGGAGCATCCCTTTATCATGGAAGATCTGACGAATTACCATTGTTATCCGGGTGGCGACGGGAAGAATTTCCTGCTCTACCGGCCCTATCATTTGGTCGCGGTCGAGGCGCCTATAACCATTGCCCGGGCGGCGCTCTACGGTTTGCCGACGGGCGCGCCGAGGAATGTGCCGTCGGCGGATGTGGTGACGGTGGCCAAACGAGACCTCAAGGCGGGGGAAAGGCTCGATGGCGGCGGCGGTTATACGGTGATCGGGCAGAGCGAGAAGGCGATGGTGGCGCGGGACGAGGGCTTGTTGCCGCTGGGGCTGTCGGATGGTGCGGTGTTGAAACGAGACGTCGCGCTGGGGGAGGCGATTGGTTATGATGCAGTGGAGCTTGCGGAGGATTCGTTTGTGTTGCAGTTGCGGCGCGAGCAGGATGAGGCGGTGTGGTAACTACTGAAAACAGGGAAGGGCGCGAGGCCCTTCCCTGATATGGATGCGTGGTTGTAGGGTGCTAATATTTAACCGGCTTTTACCTCGACCTTGTGCACGACGCTTTGCGCCTCCTCGCTCTTTGGTAGGCCGACTGTGAGCACGCCGTTTTTAAAGTTGGCTTCGACGTTGTCCGCCTCCACCTCATCGGGCAGGCGGAAGGAGCGTTCGAAGCTTCCGTAAGCGCGCTCCTGGCGGTAGTAGTTTCCTTGTTTTTCTTCTTGCTCAGAACTCTTCTCGCCTTTTAGTGTGAGCATGCCGTCGACGACGGTAATCTCGATATCCTTGTCGGCTAGCCCTGGAAGTTCGGCGGAGATCTCGTAGGCGGTCTCGCTCTCATTGACATCGACGCGTGGCGAGAAGCTTGTGCCATTGCTATTGGCGGCGGGCAGACGTGAATCGTTGAAGAAAGCATCAAAGAGATTGAAGGGGCTGCGCGCGGGATGGGCATTGACGCGGGTGCTAGGAACTAAAGTGGTGAAAGCCATGGTAATCGCTCCTTGTAAGTCGTGGTGGTTGAAGTTTTTGCTTTCGTTGTTTCTCATTGCAAAGGCCATGCCAATGTAGTTTATCTAGGTGTATTTATTTGTTTTGCATTGACTTATGGTGATTTTGGTGAGAACGGGAAATATGCACTGAACGAAAGCGAATACAAATTGTCACTGCGATTTGCAATTATTGGCAGGCAACGTGTAAGATTGTCGGTAGCAAGTGACGTTATTGCAGATATCAAGGAGCGATTATGATCGATTGGGAAGCAGTGCGCGCAGAGGTCACCGGTTATTTGCAGGGATTGATCCGCATCGATACGACAAACCCACCGGGCAACGAGACGCTGGCGGCACGCTATCTAGAAGAGATATTGCAAAAAGAAGGGCTGCAGCCGACCCTCGTCGAGTCCGAGCCGGGCCGCGGCAATGTGCTGGCGCGATTGGCGGGCGGCGGTGAAAAGACGCTGATGCTTTTGGGGCATACGGACGTGGTGGCTGTGGAGTCGGAGCATTGGACACACCCGCCTTTTTCCGGCGCGTTGATCGATGATTATGTGTGGGGGCGCGGTGCGTTGGATATGAAGAATATGGTGGCGGCGAATTTGATGGTGTTTTTGCTGTTGAAAAGGCAAGAAGTTTCGCTCGCTCGAGATATTGTTTTTGCGGCTACCGCCGACGAGGAGGCGGGCAAGGGCAATCATGGGCCGGGGTGGATTTTAGACCATCGGCCGGAACTGTGGGACGCGCCACTGATTATCACCGAAGGTGGGGGCAGTGATTTCAGCGTCGGCGACCAGCGTTTTTACACTTGTCAGACGGGGCAAAAAGGCTTGTGCCGGTTGCGGGTAATCGCCAGGGGCACACCGGGGCATGGCTCGATGCCGCACGGCAATAACGCGATCCTTAAATTGTCTAAGGCGCTAGCGGGTCTGGAGGGCGCAGTTTTGCCGGCGCATATTTGCGGTAGCGTGCGGAAATTCGTCGAGGGCATTGCCGAACAGCGCCCGGAAGCGGAGGCTGCAACTTGGCGGCAGGTGCTCGACGAGGCGCATTGTGACGAAGCATTGGCTGCGTTGCCGATAGACGAAGAATGGCGGCGGGAGTTGGGCGCGGTGCTGCGCAATACGGCTTCGGTGACGATGCTGCAGTCGGGCTCGAAGATCAATGTGATTCCAGGCGAGGCTACCGCCTGGGTCGACGGGCGTTTGGCGCCGGGGCAGACGCAAGAGAGTTTTGTCGCGGAGTTGCGCGCATTTATCGGCGAGGAGGTCGAGATCGCAATAGATCAGTATACCCCGCCATTAGAAGCCGACGCAGATACGGAGCTTTTTCGCGTGATTCAAACGGTGATGGGCGAGCGCGAACCGGGTGTGCCGGTGTTGCCCTATTTGATGCCGGCTGGCACGGATGCCAAGCATATCATGCCGCGTAGGCCCGAGACGCAGATCTACGGTTTTATGCCCTATCGACAAAAGCCGGGCGAGGAGGAGATGAAGCTGATCCACGGGCACGACGAGCGCACCGCAGTGGAGGAGTTGCTCTTTGCGACTAGGGTGCTCTACGAGGTGGTTTCTCGATTCGCGTCTGTGGATTGAGCCGTAGTTGCGCGTCTTTTTTTCTTTTTCGGTGGTCCGAAAAGCAAGTTGTCGACCAGTAGGCCGAGAGCAACTTTCGCGACGAGCCAGGCAGCGATTTTGAAAATCCAGATAAAGATAAACATGGTGAACTCGAATCGTTGGAGTAGTGCTGTCGGGTATGGGCGGTTGCCGATAGGACTAATATTAATAGTATCGGCAATCGCTCACACATATTAAAGGTGCATATTGATACAGGGCAATAGTCGTGCCCATTGGAGATTGTAGCCCACCTAGTTGAGCAACCCGAATTGCCCGCCCTTATAAGTGGACTATGTCAATCAATATTTGCCAGACGATGGATGTCGTTGGCGATGATATTTGTGGCCTGTTAACGCAAGCTGGATGCGATTTTTCCGCCGGTTATTTTTTAGTTAAGATATTGTTTATTATTGCTGAATAGCAGTTATTGTCCATTTTTCAAATAGTGAATAGAGCCTCTTCTAATGACGAAGCCTATCAAAGCCTATCATATAATCCATCGGGTTTGGCGAAGAGCTACTTGGTCGGCCCGCATATATTTTAGTTAGACCACTTTTCCGCAATTGGGTTGGTAAGGAGACAAAAAATAATGAGCGATTTTTGGATCAAAGACGGCGAGACGATGCTTTTCATCGGTGATAGTATTACCGATTGCGGGCGTCGCGGGGCGGAGGCGCCTTTGGGTAGTGGCTATGTGAGCTTGTTTAGTGAATTGGCGACGGCGCGTTATCCCGATCGGCAGATTCGATATATCAATAAGGGCATCGGCGGTAATAAGATCACTGATCTTAGTGAGCGCTGGCGCGACGACGTACTTTTCCACAAGCCCGACCGATTGTCGATCAAAATTGGCATCAACGATTTGCACAGCCATCTGCGCGGTGCAGACGGTGGGGTGTCTCCGGAATTATTCGCCGAACGTTACGATGGGGTGTTGGCGTTGACGAAGCAGGAGTTAGGCTGTCCGCTAGTGTTGATCTCGCCCTTTTATATCTCACGGGATAATTCGCGGCAGACCTTGAGGAGTCAGGTGCTGGAATTGTTGCCGCGTTATATCGAGACGGTAGAAGCGTTGAGTGAGAAATACGGAGCGAGAATTGTTCGATCGCACGAGATATTTCAGCGGCATTTACAATTCCGCGATGCGGAGGTTTTTTGTCCGGAGCCGGTGCATCCGAATCGGGCGGGGCATTTGGTGATTGCTGAAGAAGTGATGCAGGTGATGGGCGGGTAGTAAAAAGGAGTGTCGGCGTATTTATTAGCGGTGACGATAAAATTGGCGGCTGGTAGGGTGCGAGTGGGCATGTCTCTGCGGATTGATATTACTTAGGATATTTTTTCTCGGTGCGAGCGAAAGCGGCCGAGTGCTGTTGATGCGACTCAATTCAGCCCGAGTACGCCTGGGCGAACAGGCCTGCCATACGATTACGCGCATGAGGCCGGTACTGTGATTTATCCGCAGAGTGATACCCTATCCGCCTTCCACCGCCTTACGCCACACCAATAAATATACCTAGTACGCCCCTTTGATTCGCCCGAACCACCCGCGCAACGGATCGTCTAACTCCTGCATATACCGATCCATACGGCTGATTAAATCCTGCCGCACTTTCTCATAGGCGGGATCGCCATAGCGATTGTCGAGCTGGTAGGGGTCTTTTTGCAGATCGTAGAGCTCGCCCGGGTCACCGGAGTTGAAGGTAAACTGGTGGTCGCGGGTGCGGACCATGCGCTGGTTGGCGACGGTGAAGTGGCGGTCGAAGACACAGTAGACTTCCTCGCGGCCGTTTTGATAGGCCCGCCCCTCGATGGCGGGCAGAAAAGATTGCCCGTCGAGATGGGCCGGTACTTCGCGCCCAGCGGCGTCGAGGGCTGAGAGCATTACCTCCTGCAAGTAGACGAACTCGTCGCAGGCGGTGCCTGGCGCTTGGCAATCGGGGTGAGCGATGACGAGAGGGATACGATAGATCTCATCATACATGAATTCGCCTTTTTCGATCAGTTTGTGCGCGCCCATGCAGTCGCCGTGGTCGGCGGTGTAGACGATAATAGTATTGTCGAGCACGCCGAGTTTTTCCAGATGCGCGACGACGCGGCCGACCATATCGTCGAGTAGAGTGCAGTGGCCGAAGTAGCGCGCGCCGATCTCCTGGAAACCCTCCCAACCGTAGTCGCCCAACCCCCATAATTTTTCAATCAGTTGTTGGCGATAGGGCTTGCCCTCAAAGGTTTCCTTGTAGCTAGGGTGTTCGCGGATGTCTTTGGGGTCGTACATCGAATAATACGGCTCGGGTACTAGCGAGGGGCTGTGCGGCCCCCAGAAGTTGGCCCAGAG
>DQLG01000625.1 GCA_015660315.1 Candidatus Latescibacterota bacterium | reverse complement strand
GCGCTCTTTTTATATTATGGCTGACAAGACGAGCAACAGGCCTATCGCCGGTTATTACTTCCAATAAGCTCTTTTAGCTTGTCATAGACCTCTGGATCGTCCGCCCGGCCATCAAACTGAAATGGATAGGTCTGGTTGACCGGATTCTGCATTAATCCCCACGAGACCCCGTTGTCAACGCAAAGCTCGGCGCACCGCGCCCCGTCGGCTCCTAGCTTGTCGTCTTCGTTGCAAATCACCGGTTTGCCGTATTTTTTCACCGGGAGAATTTTGCCCACCACATTTTCCAATGGCGTGGTGTTCAAGTGCACCAGATTGAAATCGACCAGATTTTCCAAACGATCGCTTTCGGCCCCCGGCGCTTGGCCTGAGGTCGACACCAAAAGCTCCGGATAGGTATCCTTGGCAAGCTGCACCAGTTCGACCTGCCCCTCGTTGGTCTTGAACAGCCCGTGCGTAAAACCCGCGTGCCCGAATTCATTGGCGACCTCCAGGACGACATGAGCAAAGCCCTGCCCCTCGACCCACTCGACGGTATTCACCACGCCGGCCCGAATAGCATCCGCGTCGTGCAGTATCTCGTCCTGCCTCTGATAATAACAACTGAGCAAAACGATAATGCCGTGCTGATCACACGCGTCAATAACCCTTTTGACGCGCTCGAGATAATCGGCACGCAGCGAGCCATCGCGGTTAAAGGCAGAATTCACCGCGCCTTCATAACCGGGCGTCCCCCCTTGCAAGCATAGCGTAAACGCGCAAATACCGTGGGCGCGGTAGCTAGGTATCGCGGCGATAAACCGACGGGTATTCTCATCCGGGTCAAAATCCGTCCGATGCGTGTCTTCAAAGGTGCAGTTGACCATGCGAACGTTCATCAACAACCCTTCGCACCGCGTCCCCGGATAGGTGATCGCGCCATTGATAAACCATTGGTCCTGTTGGATCGCGACGGTTGTCATGAAATTAGTCCTCCTTGATTTGCATGTATCGATAAGCTCTATAGACAGCCTGCTATCGGCAAATTAAAAAGCGCGCAGCACCGTGTCGCCTCGCCCATAAAACCACACGTGCTTTATGTTTTGCGCCATGCCCCAGGTCGCGATATACACCTCCGATCACGGTTTCGGCCACGCGGTCCACACCAGCTTCTTAGCTGAAGCGCTGATCCAGCACGCCCAGCTCTATCCGCAAGATTTGCAGGACGGCTCTTGGCTAGATATTTTCACACCACAATATCGAAGCCCAAAAAACCATTGCCACCGCCGACGGTGTCCAGCAAGCCGCCGCCCATTTTAATCGTCTCATATTCTGAATCCAGACCTTGCAATGAAAAACGAAGACAAAAGCAAACAACAACTCCTCAGCGAACTGCATGACCTGCAACGCCAACTGAAGCTTAGCGACAAAAGCAGCAAAAGGTAGCAAAGCGAGCGGACTGCGCTGCAAAAGATCCGTACAGAAGTTTGGCTGATGCGCAGCGAAAAGGATATTCGCCAAGTGCTCGAGGCGATCCGGAGGAATCTCAACTCCGTCGATATCGTCTTCAGTTGTCTCGGTGTCAATGTAGTCGATCAGTCACTGAGCCCACCCGCCGTGCGCTATTACACCTATACCGTTCACAATACAAAGCCCCGTTGGGTGGAATTCGACAGCAACCAGGACGACGGTGCCATTATCGACATCCAAGCGCAAAAGACCCTGGTCTACCGTCCCGACTTATCCGCTAAAGACGAGTATCGGGAACGAGCCGTCTTGGAAACCGCCTACGGTTATCCCGTGCTCTCCGTCATCGACATACCCTTCTCCGAAGGCACCTAGCCCTCAATCACAACGAAGCCAACGCTTTCACCGCGCGTGACATAGAATTCCTACAAGCGCTGGCTGAAGTTCTCAGCGAAGGTTTCCAACGCACCCGCGACCTGCACGCTCTCGCCGAGCGCAACCAGGCGTTAGAACAAGAGATCGCCGAGCGCAACGAGGTTGAAACAAGGCTCCATCAGGGCGAACAACCGAGCGCGCGAACAGAACACGTCGCCAGCGGAACCTTGCCGCGCGGTAGCGAAACTATATTGGTCATTGAAGATGAAGAAGAAGTGCGCATGGTACTGGAGCGCGCACTAGGGCGCTGCGGCTATAAGACACTGATGGCGGAAAATGGGCCGATGGCCTAGCGCTCTACGAAGAGCACCGGCAAGACATCGGCCTCGTCCTGCTCGACTTGTCGATGCCCAAAATGTCGGGCGAGGAGGTGCTCGCTCGACTCCGCGCCAGCGGACCCGCAGATCAGCGTGTTGATTCTCTCGGGCTACTCCATTACCAGTGAGCGTTTCGCCGGCAAGGCCGAAGTGTTGCACAAACCACTGAGCATTAAAATCCGCGCCAATAAAATCCGCGAAGTACTCGACCACTAGCCCAGACTTCCCTTCGCCGCAGTTCTATTGCTCCACGTCCAGACACGCCTCCAGCCAAGCGGCGAGATCGACCAGGCACGGCTGGTCGATCGCATGCGGCATATCGTATTCGCTATAGAGCAAGTCTAGGGCGAGCGGGTCGAGCATTTCCTTCGAGGCGCGGGCCTGCGCAATGGGGATCACCGTATCCTGCCGGCCATGCGACATAAAGACGGGCAAACCACGCACCGACGCCGGATCCTCTGGCATCATCTCCGGACCACAAAATCCGCTCAGCGAGATGGCCCCGGCAAAAGCCTGCGACTTCTTTAACGCAGCCGATAAGGCCATGCTCGCCCCTTGGCTAAATCCGGCGATATAGACGCTGGTGGACCGGTATTCCTCCACCAACGCGTCGACCAACGCGTAAATCTGCACCAACGACTGCATCGCCTGGGCAAAGTCGATACGCACCACCCCCGACCCCATCTCGATGTTGAACCAAGCGAAACCGCCGAAATCCATTTCATAGGGCGCGCGAGCACTGACACAAAAAAGCCGCGTGTCTAAATGCGGCGCCAGGCCGATCAGGTCTTCTTCGTTGGAACCGTAGCCGTGTAATAACAAAAGCAGCGGCGCATCATGCGCAGAAGTATCGGGGGCGTTGTGGACGATGTAGTGGAGGGATGATTCGGACATGGGGTTCCTCTGGTCTAATGGTCTAAGCAGATCTACTGCAAATGTGCGGCTTCAATCCAGCTTAACCTCGTATTCACCCGCCTTGCGCAGTACCAACACCACCCGATCCTCTTCGCTGATCAATTCCTGTACCAGGAAGTTGGGATGGACTTTTTCGTTGCGCCAGACCGTCTCGCCATTGAGCGATATTTGCGGAAAACGCCGGGCACGGCGCGGCACCGACAGATGCGTCTCACCATCGTGCGGCAGGGTCACACGCAGAAAAAAACCACCACCATAAGCACCCCAAGCCAATTCGATATCGCCATATACCGTAGGCACCACACCCTCGGCGCGTTCGAGACCGGACAATTGCGGCCGAATCTGCACTATGCCTTCCGCCTTGCACTCTACTCCCAACACATGCGTCGCCAACAAAGCCTCCGGCCCCGGCTGCACGGCCTCCTGCCGCGTCTTCTCCCCCCAAGTCCCCCCCTCACGCGCAAGCAACGCCTCCCACCTTTCCCGAACCACTGCAAACGCCCATTCACCTTCTCCGGCCTGCCACAGCGCG
>DQLG01000720.1 GCA_015660315.1 Candidatus Latescibacterota bacterium | reverse complement strand
CAGCGTGCAAGTCGCCGAGATAGCCGTCCTCAGGTTTGTCGAGCGGATAGAGGAAGCCGGCCTGGATATAGTTGTCCGATTTGCGAAAGTTGACGTAGAGGATGTCCGGAGCTATGTCGCCGGCGATCTGCAACAGGTCGACCTCGACGCCTTCGACGACGATGCCGGTGGATTTGTGCAGCTGTATTTCGACATTGTCCCAGTTGTGCTGGCCGTATTTCTCAGGTAGAGCCTTGTATTTTTCACTATAGCGCTCGGCGAAAAAATCCGAAAAACGCTGCTTGAAGAGATTCACCCCGGCGACTTCAGCGCGGGTGAAGGTGTCCGGATTGTTGGGGTCAGGTAGCGTCCAGGCATTCAGGTGGATAATGGTCTTACCAGGCGCGTCCTCTATCCAGCCGGCTTCGGTGTCATCGCTTGTGAATAGGGACGCGAGAAAAAGGAATGGATACAGCAAGGGTATCGTTCGACGTAACGATTTTCGTTTCATTCAGTCTCCTATGGAAGTGCACTAGACGGTCCTTAGACTCGCCCGGTACGCGGTATAACTCTGTCAATTTAGATATCGTTGCCGGTGACGACAAGGTGGCTGATGCCGAATAAGTATGTTAAGAGAGGCTGAACAGTTCGCTTGCGGCTTTTACCCTGATGACCTGAGAATAATGCAGGACTTCCGCCCTTTGTTCTGCGACGACTTGTGTCGGCACGCGCAGGGCGAATTCAACCTCGTGCAATTGGTTGAATATCACATAGGCCAATTGCAGGTGTTCGACGGCGCTGCCCGTGGTCGCGGTGAGATCGGGGTAGAGGATCGGTCCAACGTCGACCTGGAACCGTTTTTCGGGCGGGTGCACGTTCATATAGTGAATAGGATATTCAAGTAGGGCGCGTTGGCCGCTCTCGGTATCTGTCAGCGTTGTCCGACCGAGGAGCACTTCTCCCGCCAATGTCGCGTCGATTATCTGCGCGACGTTGGATAAGTGGCGCGCGGTGGTTTGCTTGAGGGAAAAACGCAAATCCGTCCAGTAGCTATACGATCCATCGAAACCTTTGCGACGTATATCGATCGGCCCTGTTTGCACGACATCGTTTTCGTGATTGGCGAAGCGCTTTAACAACGAGGATTCCTTGCGGCTGAAGATCGTGCAGACCTCAGAGGTCGGCACCTGGGCGATGCCGCCTTCCATATACATATATTCGCCGATGCATTCCTTGCCGAGAAAGAATTCTTCTGCTTGCCCGGTGGCGGCGGTCTCGATTTCGCAGCGGGCCAGCAACTGGGTTCGGCATGTGTTTTTCTCTGCTCCGTCGCAGGCCGCGGTATTGATCGCAAAACAGCGGTTATAGTCGAATGCTTCCATCGTAACCCTCCTGGTTGTTATCAAGCTGTTCGGCATGCCCTGCGTTTTAGTTGGGGTATAGTCTTCGATACAATAAGCGCAATAAAAACCGCTAGGATAATCGTGGCTAAAAGCTCTGGCGAAATATTTTGGGACATGATGGGGGATTGCACTACAGAAGTGTACTATTTTTTATGCTTCTATTTCATTAGGGCAGCGTTATCGTCCGTCCGCTCTCCGCTGATTCGTGCGCGGTTTCGATGATCCGCAGGGTTTGTATCGCATCGTCGATAGTGTAGCCGCTGATGCCCTCGCCGCGGATCGCGGCGGCGAAGGCTTTGACCAGCGCCCGGCCCTCGGCGCCATAACCCGGATATTTCGCCGAGGGGAAGCTAAATGCGCGTTCCGGGGCTTCGGCCCACTCGGGATGGTCGCTCTTAATGGTGCAGCTTTCGTCGGCGATCGCCCATTTGGCCCAACCCTGCGACCCATACAACCCGAACGATGTATCGCCGCCACCGGAGGTGAAATACCCCGTGTGCAGGCTGCCGATCATGCCATTGGCGAATTGCAGCGAGACGGTCGCCGCGTCTTCGACGTCGATGGCCTCGCCGCCGACATTAGCTTCGATGGCGCTGACTTTTATTACTTCTGATCCCGTGATAAAACGCATCAGGTCGAACCAGTGGCAGCCGAGCCAGTTGAGGATGCCGCCGCCACTTATCTCGCGTTGGAAGACCCAGGAGGTCGGGTCGCGTCGTTTGACGCTGGAGGTCGAGAAACGCATATCGATCGAATAGGCTTGGCCTAACAGACCGTCGGCATAGGTTGTGTTGATCAGGCGGCTGATAGGGTGGAAGCGCCAGGAATAGCCGGTGGAAAAGTGCAGCTCGTTTTTGGCGATGGCCGTGGCGACCGGGGCGAGTTGGTCCGAGTGGTATGCCACGGGTTTTTCGGCCCAGATATGCACGCCGGCTTCGGCGATTTGCAGCAGCCAGTCCGGCATGATATTGGGATAAGCCGAGACCATGACCGCGTCGGGGCGGGCCTTGCTGATGAGATCGTCGAGGCTGTCGTAGAAGGGCACGTGTTCGACATCAGCTTTGAGGTTGGGCTGAACTGCCTCGGGGTCGGGATCGTAAAAGCCGACCAGCTCGATCTCGTCGGACAGAAGCATCAGGGTGTCGCGATACATATTGGCGTGCATCAGTGAAACGCCGGCTTGGGCGAAACGCAATTTCTGCATGTGGGTCTCCGGTAAGTGAACGGGCGGGATCTTGCAATTTATCGCAATAGTTCGAGATTCCAGCGCAACTCGTCGAGGGGAGCGGAGTGCTGGTAAATCGGGTGCATGAGTTCGTTGCGGTAACGCTCAAAGAGCACGGGGTCGGCGAAGCGGTTCATCTGTGCCCAATCCCAAGTCATATAGGTGAAGGCTTTGATGTTGGGGTGGCGGCGCAAGAAACGCAATAGTGGCGCGAACCAATGCGCCCAGGCCTGCTCGGCTTGACCCAAATCGGTGTTGGCGGGGGTGGCTGCACCGAGGAGCACGGGATATCCCCGTTCGCTTGCCGCTTTGATAAAAGCGTGGCTGCGCGGCATCGCCAGATCTTGCGGGGCCGCCACGTCGATCGACCACCAGTCGACGTATTGGTCACCGGGATAGTAGGCCATATAGTCGGGATAGCCGTCGGCCCAATAGGTCCACACTAACGCGACATGTTCGAGTCCCCAGCGTCCGCGTAGGGTGCTGGCCAATCGTTGCCAGGCTTCGCTATAGTGCTCGGCGTCGTAGGCGTTCCAGGGATTGTTAAACTGTAAACCCGGCCGCAGGAGGACTGGTCGGCGCAATTCGCGCAACCCGAAGCACAGCCTTTCGATCGCCTGGTCGAGTTGGCCTTGCGCGATGGCGTCTTCGTAGGGGCGGCCGTCGAAGCTGAAGCCGAGGTCGATTTGCGGCAACACGTAGTCTTCGTATTGATCGAGTTGGGCGCGTAGGACTAGGTGCCAGTCGTAGCGCAGGCTGGCGAGGTCGTAATAGACGGCGTAGACGAGGGGGCGTGCGCGCTGCAGCGCGCTTTTGTTGGCGTCGTGCGGGTCGAAGCTGAGTCCGGCGCCGTGCAGGAT